>JBAYMP010000111.1:0-4106 GCA_041663505.1 Bacteroidales bacterium
TGATTTGATCAAGAATCACGGATTTTCCGGATCGTCTAATTCCGGTGATTATTTTGATTAGATCCGATTCATAAAAGGGACGAGGTTTTTGAATATAGTGTTCTCCGTTAATCAATGTCCTCACCCCAATGACATTATACTGAAAATTATAACTTATGCCAATGTTAGTTTTCATTGCTATTGAAATCTTTTTCGGTATTAATAAAGGTTTTCAGTAGCGAAACAAAGTCACCGAATTCGCTAAATTCATCAAGTCGGGATCGACAAATCCTCAAGGGATTTTGTTATCGTCGTTAAGTTACTCCAAGTCTCTATGCTGTTTGACGCGGTTTTGTTTTGCTAATTAACGTGGTTTGTTTTGCCGTTTGTAATACCGCTTCAATTAAATGTCCCGAATTTTATGGGTATCGTTTGTTACTACCACAAGAATTACACTGATAAAGCGTTCTCAGTAAAACATCATACGTTCGAAGTTCTAAACCCGCTAAAAACCGGCAATTACCGTACTGAAATGTTCGACAAAGTGATGCATTACCGAGTCGAAATTCATTATATTTTTTTTAATACAATGCGTTTGCACTAACAAGAAAAATGAGATTATTCGTTGCTTTTTCCCTATAATATATTTTCTCAATGGAGGTAATCATCACTTAAATAGAAAAAGGCCATCAGCATTGTAAAAACAGTCAACTGATTGCCTTAAGTGATTAATTTGGATGAAAATGCTCAATCCGTTACTTGGTAAACAATGGTAAACAGGGTCATTTAAACGAAAGCAATGTAACAGTTTCCACATGCGTGGAGTATCTCCGATTGCTTTAAAAATAGCCATTTAATGTGTGTCACAAACATATTTTCGGCCAAAATATGTTTAGGCAAACCAGACTTTTTTCACTGTCTAAACATATTTTTGGTGAAAATGGATAGTGCGTCATGTTGCATAGAGATTGTCTGATTGATCGAAAATGTGTCGGTTCGTGTAAGTCGGCGACACATTATTGGTCGTTATATGTTCCTCCATTCCAGTCAATTTACACTGGGGGAATCCGTTTTAATGGTCCTTATTATTATCGAAATCATTGTGTCGATGCAATCGAAAGAACCACGGTCTAGTTTTTTAGAAATGATTGAAAGAAATATTTAACTTCATTTATACTGAAAGAAATAATCTCATTGAAATCAATATACTTGCGGATATATTGTATCAGTTTAGCGCCTAAATAATAACCGGCATCTGAATAGCTGTTATATAAAACCCAATCGCCAAAATATCGTTGATTTTGATCATTCATTATCTCGATATCTTTATTAAAATCCTTCTTTAACTCTACTAGATGACTATCATAGTACTGCTTCCAATCGCCGTCATCTTGATGATAGTATGAGAAATCACCGACAAGCATTTGTTCAAAGTGCATTGCAACCCCCTCGGTAAATAATTGCCATAAATATTTGTCTTGCAAGTGATTAAACACCCTATCCAAAACACCGTATTGCTTTTGATAGACATGGCCTAACTCGTGATAGATTAATCCCTTCATTTGAATTTCATCATCCCAATTCAGCTCTAGGATTTTCTCAATTCCAAGAAGCACCTTTGTTTGACCATTTATATCTGTCACCCATCCTGCTCCGTTACATAAACCAAGATATAAAACAATTTCTACATCTATGGGTCTGTTGAAATACTTGTTGACGGTTGACTCGAGATTTAGTGTAATATGATCGAATATAAGGCTAATCTTTGTGATTTTATCTCTATTAACAATGACATTATTAAGAATCGGTAGACATTTAGATTTGAAATCATAATCTTTAATATCTTCTAGAAATATGGATGAAGAATTTGGAAATAGCCGTTCTATATAATTTATCCAATTCTCAATCGAAAAAGACCCGCTCATAAAAATGTTTTCAATTTGCTCAACGGTATTATTGTTTTTCATATTCTCTCCTAAATCTATGCGGTGTACGATACTCTTCATTTGAATTATCTATTATGCCAGTTACGTTTTTTGTATTATTTCTACTTATTGATCGCCAAAAAATTGTGATTCTTTTAGTCTTTCAAGCACCCAATTGGTACAATCTTCACACCATCATCTCGCGTATATGCAAGTTCTCCGCCGGTGATAACCATCAAAAAATCGGGTTCTCTTAGTTTGGCCAACGATCGTTCCGTATTGTGTTTTTTAATCAGTGAATCAAGTTCCAATAAGTGTTTTGCTGCATCTTCGATCTCCTTGTTTCCGAGTTTATACTCAATGAGTGCATATCTTCCATCTCGTAACCTTAATACTGCGTCTGCTTCTAGTCCATACCGATCATGATAATACGATAACTCTGAGCCTAAAGCTTGTGAATACACCTTTAAGTCGCGATTGCATAAACTTTCGAATACGAACCCAAATGTGTGCAAATCTTGCATAAGCACTTCGGGAGTTAATTTTAATGCAGCCACCGCGATTGAGGGGTCAATTAAGCCCTTTTTATTGCTGGATCTGATGATGGTTGCTGATCTGATAGCGGGATTCCACGCGGGAATATCATCGATAACAAAAATTCTATTCAAAGCATTGATATACACATAAAACGTGGATTCGACAATCTCAGTAGAATTAGCATTCATGTCCTTCATTATCGTCTTGTTGGTGGCTAATGTTGAAATGTTTCTTGCATATGATTGAATTAATGCTCGAACGCGTTTTGAATCCTTTTTAACTCCATCGACTGTTGAAACATCGGTTTCACAGATGGTATCAACATAGGATTGCGCAACCAATAAACTTGCTTTATCACTTTTTTTACCTAATGTCGACGGCCATCCACCTCTGCAAGCGGAAAAAATTAATCGTTCAATTGATAAGTCGGATTGAATACCATCGATATTTAGATTTGCGTTATCAAATAAATTTTTAATGGAAATCTTTCCATTTGACTCCCTTGATTCATACAGACTCATTGGTCGCATCATCAAACGGGAGATGCGGCCAACACCCGAGTGCATGATTTGAGATTCGTCAATCGTCGTTGATCCCGTTAGTATGAACTGCCCCTCTTCCGAGCGATCATCAACTGCGGTTCGCACTGCATCCCAAAGCACTGGCGCAATCTGCCATTCATCAATCAGTCTTGGCGTATCACCAATCAATAATAATGAAGGCTTCGTCCGTGCTGTAGCGAGATACGCTTCGGTTTTATCAGGGTCTTGCATCCTTAACACACTCTTTGCAATTTGCATCGAGGTGGTCGTCTTGCCACACCACTTTGGTCCGACAATCAAAACGGCTCCCATAGCTTCAAGATGATCATTTAGCTCCGAATCAATAATTCTTTTATAATATTCCGCTGACATTTTATTCAACTCCTTATATTCATATTATCTCATTACCTTTTTTGTGTCAATCACAAACGGTGTTTATTGTTAAATTTAATCGGAGTATTTTGATTGATTATAACGGAGTATTTTGATATTATCGTCAAACTTGAATTATTCACAAATCGAACCAAGAGCAATCAAGATAAAATTGTTTTATTTTGTCAATCCTAAATACGTTGAGTAAGACAACCATACGGACATGAAAGACAATTTATCAACAAAAAACATGTTCCCGCAATGCACGAAATTAGCACTCACAGACAAAAAAAGCCATCGGATACCTTTGAAGGTCATCTGATGGCTGAATCATATTGATTTGAGTTGAAAATGGAGTGCTTGTAAGTAAGGGAAAGTACATATCAAATGCTATTTTAATGAAAGCAATGAGACCGTCTCGACATGAATCGTCTGGGGAAACATATCAAAAGGCGTTACTTCTTTGATGTTATATCCCCCATCAGATAAAATTCGGAGATCCCGAATTAAAGTGGCGGGATCGCAAGATATGTAGATAACGGTTGGAATCTTCATCGCAATAATCGATTTCAAAAACTTTGGATCGCAGCCTTTACGGGGTGGATCAACGAAAACCAAATCAAAACGGAATTTTCTCCACTTGCTAATAACGTCTTCAGCGTCTCCGACTTCAAAAAAAGCATTTTTTATATTATTTCGCTCCGCATTTTTTCTAGCATCCGTAATTGCCGACTTAATTACTTCAATGCCA
>JBAYMP010000112.1:0-4096 GCA_041663505.1 Bacteroidales bacterium
AGACAAGTTATGATGCTGTATCGACCTACATTGGCTATATTGAGGACACATTCCTCATTCATCGATGTGATCGTTTTGATATAAAGGGAAAAGACATCCTGTCGGGTAATGTAAAATATTACGTTAACGATTTGGCATATAAAAATTACCTGTATTCCGGTTTCGGTTACGGGTCTGGATATCTTGCCGAAAACCTCGTTTATCTGGAATTGAGGCGTGCCGGATTTGACGTGTATGTTGGCAGTATGCGAAATAAAGAGGTGGATTTTGTTGCTAAAAAGTCGGACCGGATTATTTATCTGCAAAGTTCCTATATGCTTATTGATGAAGTTACCGTGAAGCGAGAATATGCACCGTTTAAAGCCATTGATGATAATTATGAGAAGTTTGTGGTATCGCTCGATGATATTGCCATGCCGGTAAATGAAGGTATCAGGCATATCCAGGCATGGAATCTTGATGGGGTATTAAACACATAACCTTGCCAAGGTTTTTCGCAATTACTAATAAATTAATCCAAAAAGCCAGATCGGAATCTTATTGCCGTAGCCTGCTTCAATTCCATCCATCGCTATATAACTATTTGGTATGTCTTTTATTTGTTTGAATGTTTTACTTTTTCCTCCTATTTCAAATGTATATTTCTGGTCAATAACAAAATCTCCGTTTTTGCTGGTGTTAATATTTTTATTGTAAGATAATTGATTTACAAAAAAAGTTTCTCTTATGGTTCCCTCGTTTACTGCGCCTTGAGATAAGGCATGTAGAAGATTTGTATTATCAAGGTAAATTTTTTCCGGTTTGTTCATTAGCCCCATTCCCTTACCGGAGGCACTGAGAAGATTTATTAAGGCTGCTTTATGAAGATAATGTAAATATCTGATTGCTTGTGCTCTGTTTATTTCGATGTCATTACTCAGAGAACTTATGTTGGGAGTAAAGGGAACCAGTGAAGATATAATCATCAGCATTTTTTTGATTTTAATTATGGAGCTATATTCAATATTCTCTGCAGCCGGAAGATCGTTGTCCAATATTGTATTAACAACATTTTGAATACGGACGGGGTAGTTTTTATTTGTAAATTTCTAATACGGCAACCTTATCTATGTAAACTGTTATAAAAACGAGACTATAAATACGCTATTCGACAAAGATAAAGATGTTCATCGCATCGTTCTTGGTTTGTCGGCATATTCCAATCAAACAATAATCGCAGGAAAAACATTGATATTTCTTGATGAGATACAAGAGATACCGCATATACTATCCACGCTGAAGTATTTTCAGAAGGACATGCCGGAGATGCACATCGTTGTAGCTGGTTCATTGCTCGGAGTGATGAACATGGAAGGTGAATCCTTTCCTGTTGGCAAGGTTAATATAATGAACCTGTATCCTATGACATTTGATGAATTTCTTTTGGCTATGGGAAAAAATAGTTTGGTAAAAATGCTTCAAGATTACGACAAGGAGCTGATAGATACCTTTGGCGACACCTTCACCGGGATGCTTAGACAATACTATTTTGTAGGAGGTATGCCCGAAGTCGTTCAATTGTTTGCGGAAAGTAAGGATGTGGTTGGTGTAAGAAGGATACAGTATGAACTATTGAAGGCATATGATACGGACATAGCGAAACATGCGGGTCGTGAAACACAACGCATTCGCATGGTGTGGAATTCAATACCCTCACAACTTGCACGTGAAAACAAAAAATTCATATATGGGGCTGTACGAAAAGGAGCCCGTGCCAATGACTTTGAGGTCGCCATTCAATGGCTGATCGATGCAGGATTGGTATACAAGGTGGAGAGAACACGAGATGTTAAAGTGCCGCTGAAGTTTTATGCAGACATTAACGCGTTCAAACTCTTTGTGCTTGACGTTGGTTTGCTTGGAGCAATGTCTAATACGCCTGCAGACCAGATTCTTATTGGTGACAATGTGTTTGGTGAATATAAAGGGGCATTCACGGAAAATTTTGTTTTGCAGCAACTTAAAACACTTCCGGAATTACCGGTATTGAGATAATCAACAATTATTTTGGTGGTATCGGAGTAAACGGAGCCAGTCCTTTTGACCGATATAATCACATATCCGGGATTCACATTTTTGTCCCAAATGAAGATAGATTCTCTATTATTGGGGATACTAATATGTCAATGTGATTTCGTTGGCTTCGCTTGGAAAATAGACAAAAACAATCCTCGCCGATATCAAAGGCCTATACCGTGGCAAAATCAGCGAATTGACATAATGGAGTCTATAATATAATGTAACAGCCCCTCATTTAATCACTTAACCATTTATATATGACGAAAATGCATTATTGCTGATTTAAAAGTGCTGCTAAAAGTTCATTTAGACTGTCAAACTTGCATTTTTCAACTTCTGTAGAATATACTGGCGAATATCCTCTTTTGATACTTTATATTTCGATTCCAGTTGTTCAAAATTTTCGTCCGTCATAAATCTATCGGACAGTAGCAGCATTACGAGATTTTTTGTATTTATCTTATGTTGGGAGTATCTTCTTGCTGCCTCAATACCTTTTGAGATATCATACCCCTCCTTGAGTATAGAATAAATATCGTAGTAATCCCTCATCTTCATCCTGCGAAGCATTACTTCCATTTTCATTGCCATAATTGAATAAACATCTGCGAGGCGGATATTACCCAAATAAGGGATAGGATCCGAAACTGGGCAGTAGTTATCGCTCACATAAAATGAAATCTTGACGCCTGCCACAAAAAATTCCACCTGGTCGAAACCTAGCATATTGAAGTTCTCAATTTCACCAATCTTCTCTTTCAGCTCTTTTTCAATGGCGGTCCAATCGACTTCGGGTTTCTCTGTTTTTGACTGACGCCACATCATAAAATCCAAATCCTCGCTCTTGCGGTGTCCTATTTGCATGGCAAGAGCAGTCCCACCGGCGAGAATATATGGTTTGATACTCTCCATCTCAGCCACCTTTTCAATAATGGCATCAATATTTTCTGTCAATCCTTTACGCATAGGTAAGTTGTTGCTTAATGTGTTCTCGTTCAAGTCGTCTTAGATATTGTTCGGGTTGTTTTATATCAAAATAGTAGAGTGCAATCATGACATTCAGGTTGAAAAGATAGTCACCTTGAACTGCTAATTTCTCTTTCCATATCTTTCGTACATAATCTCTTTGATAAAGCTCAAAAAGTTTAGCTATATCTTTTAAATCCAAATAGATAAATACTCTCTCTATTATCTCTTCATCGGAAATATCATGTACCTTGACATTGGTATAAGACCAGAAAGCGTTGGCTTTGAGCAGTTGCTCTGCCAGCGCATCTTTTTGTTGTTGCTTATAGCTGTTGACAGAGGCTTCAACCTGCATTATCAGAAGTTTTCCTTCGGGCAGATTGAAGTAAGACTCCAATTTCAGAGCCATCTGCATCGATAATTCCCGTTGCCCGGCAATGATATAGCTGAGCAACTGACGAGGAACGCCAATGGATCTGGCAATATCCGATTGCTTGTGGCCAGTTTTTTTCACAAGACTGTCAATGTATTGTCCAATATTTTCCATACCACAAAGATAGTAATTTGTTAACATTTTTGTTCACATTTACTATAAATTTGAATGTCTGGATATGAATTTCTATATAGACCAGATAGTGTAAAAAAGTAGGAGAACCCAACACCACCTTGTTAAATACGCTGATGACCTGTATTTCACGTAACACCGTTTGTATGAAACGGCATTTTTGCGATGTATCGCTTGCCATAGCGGTTTCTTATTTGAGTCGCTGGTTTATCACGACTTAAAAATGTATGCACAGGCCAACGATGCCGACGTTTTTCATTACCGCGATTCTACGAGTTTGGAAATTGATGCCATCTTCAGTAAAGTGGCGGTGCATGGGCTGCATTTGAAGTAAAACTCGGTGTTGGGATGCATGATGAAGCGGCAAGAAACTTATTAAGACTTAATAGTGTAATTGATATAACAAAATCTTCAAAACCAGCCTCTTTAAACATTATTACCGGTACCGGAATGAGTTACACGCGACCTGACGGAGTCAATGTGATTTCGTTGGCTTCGCTTGGAAAA
>JBAYMP010000113.1:0-4077 GCA_041663505.1 Bacteroidales bacterium
ACAGGTGGCCAAATATACACCACTCTATTACCATAGGGTTTCACTTTTTGACAAGCTTCCTATAAATAAATCGGACATTGTATTTCTTGGCAACAGTATAACTCACTACGGCGAGTGGGCAGAGATCTTCAACAATAAACATATAAAGAACCGTGGCATCAGCGGAGATATTGTTGAGGGCGTATACGACAGGTTGGACCCTATTATCCAGGGAGAACCAAAAAAGATATTTCTACTCATTGGCATTAATAACCTATCCCGCAACTATACGGTTGATTCCGTTTTAAGCGGTATTGGCAAAATTGCAGAGAAGATTACTAAAGGGACTCCTCGTACCAAGCTTTACATACAGAGCGTTTTCCCTGTGAATGACAGCTTTGATAGTTATTCGAAGCACTCATCCAAGGGGGAACTTATCTTAGAACTTAACAAAGGTCTAAAAAAGATGTGTGAAGAAAAGGGGCTGACTTATATAGATGTTTATCCTGCCTTAAAGAGTAAGGATAGTGAAAAACTGGACCCTGCATACACTAAGGATGGCCTGCATCTTAACGGTGACGGATATATGGTTTGGAAGGAGGTTTTAAAGAAGTACCTGTAGGGTTAAACATAACCCATTTCAAACAAATTTACTGAAAACTTTATTAGTTAACTCGGCAAAAATTCCAATTGTGGGAAATAGTGCTTTAGAACCCAGTACTGTACGACACCATCAGATTCCATGGCCTTATTTTATATACTTTCTCTATCCTGCTCAATTCGCTGTAAACTGCATATCCATAATATTTTTGATTGAGAATATTTCTCCAATTCAATTCAATATTGTTTCTGCCCAGTTTATATTTCAACCTTAGGTCTGCGAAAAAATTATCGGCTTTTACATCGGACGATATTCTATTGAAGTAGTAATCCAGATTGATTGCTGCATCTATCTTTTCAGAAAGTTTAATATAGATTGCCAGCGAAGGGTTACAATTAAATAAGTTTGCAGTATTACTATCTCCGTTTGAAATTCTTTTTGAAAAAGTAGTCCCCAATTTAAAATTAAAATTTAGCCCTTCTCCTATATCGGCCCCAACGATAGGCTCAAAAGTCCAGTTTTTAGATGTAATAGTTACATTTTCTCCCCGTTGAATATAGTCACTTTTACCTATAGAATGAGTGATATAAAGCTTTAGATTAAGAGGCGTTTTAAAAAAGCTCTTTGAGAGGTTTGCCGAAAATGAGAGGTTGCTATTATTGTTCTCATTATCCGGTAAGAGTTTTCTGATACTGAAAACATCCTCATACCTCTCAGATATTTTTGCTCCTCCTGTTCTGTAGTAATAATTGGCAGACAGACCAAAGTTGATTAGCTTAAGCGGGTTATCATGTCCAATCCGGATTGCTGCTATATGTGTGTAGTTCTCCATTATTCCGGTGTACCCTTCTGTAAGCGTTCTGTAATTCTTCATAATATAAGAAGAATTCATAATCTGAATGTCACTTTGAGTGTTGCCATAACTATAATTTAGATTTGCCTCCCAATCTTGTGACGAATGGTAATTGAGCGATACTCCCGGGGTGATGCGAAGAAAAAGTGAGGAAGAGTCCTTTGGTATTATCTCATCAGAAAAAGATGTGCTATAAAGTTGCAGAGGTACCCTGATAAGAAATCTGACTTTCTCCTTTTCGAACCGGAAAGCAGGGGTAAAAAAGAGTTCCGATTGAACAAATTTTTGTAGATTCTCACCATCGATTTTTGGTAAAGTTCTGGAATCCACAATATCAGATTCAATGCTCTGATAAAGGAGATTGTACCCACCTGTGATTCCCGGCTTGAACCAACCTGATTTAATTTGTGTTGAGAAATTGTTATAGGACTTAACCTGAAACAGATTCAACGATTGCTTGATGCTGTCTGTTGTAATATTCAGAGACTCCGGGAGAGAGAGGATTTGGGTTTTTGAATTGATTCTTAATAAGGATTTCCCGATCGGTTTCATGTAAGTAAAGATCTCAGCAAAATCGTACTGCTTCTGTTTCAATTTTTGGTGAATATTCTTACTCCCAAACACAACTCCGGAAGAGTTTGTGAAACACATCTTTCCGAAAACTCTATTCTGAAGATATTGCTTATCCCTGTTAGAGGTCAGCGTCAGGTCAAAACTCGGAACATTTTCATTTTCTCCAATATCGGTCTTCTCCTGAATAAGAATATTATTACTATTCTTAATTATGTACTCAATATTCTGCTCACTGTTTAATTTTTTATTCCCATTGAGATAGCCCACTCTTAACGTGACATTTATACCCTCTGAAACTGGCAACAAGAGATTAGCCGAAACTAAGTGAGAACTATTAAAGAGTGACCTCTCAGTGCTTAGCGGTGGCGATCCGGCTCCTGACAGATTCAGCACCCTTTGTTCGGAGAGGTCCGGCATTTGCAGATCAAACTCCGATCCCAGATTGTGTATTGTCAAGTCCCTTGAAATATCGTTCCCAGTGTTGTTTGTTCTATAAAGAATCATTGATTGATGAAACTTTTCAAACTGGAACAGAGAGAGTCTTACATTCCAGAGAATAGGATAAATTCCGGTGCTCAGATCTGCCATTCCTATCCACCTCGATTTTGCCTTGGGATCAATTGTAAGGTTAATCGCTGCATTTTCTGAGAAAATATGCTCTTTTAACACCTTTACGGGCTGATGATTCTCGAATATCTGAATCATAGTCACTAAGTCAGGTTGGATATTATTTGTAGCAATTCCGTATTGTCCCTCCAGAAGATTCTTTCCGTCGACATATAGGGCATTTATAGGTTTATCATTATATTTAATTTGGCCCGACTCTTCGACGACCACCCCAGGTAACCGTCGTAAAACCTCTCCGATGCTTCTGTCCTGACCCTTTGCAAAACTTGTCGTCATATAGTTTATAGTATCTCCTCTCATAGAGACCCTGGGAGCTTTTACAGTAATACTGTTTATTTGAAAGGCAATTGGATTCAATGAGATTGTAAATTCATCCTTAGGTAAGTTGTCAAACCTCCTGGAATATTTCTCAAACCCCAATAAGGAGACCTCGAGTATGAATCCGTTTTTTAAGTTCTCTTTTATCTCTATCTGAAACTCGCCTGAGGTCTCGCTGAATGTATATGAGATCATAGTCCTGTCTGTCGTTGAATAGAGGCAAATATGTGCATTGGGAACTCCACTTCCGTCATCAGAAGTTTTTACCACTCCTTTAATCATCTCCTGGGAAAGGAGCGAGAGTGGTAAGAAGAAAAGAAGAAGAGTGAGAAGAATGTGCTCAATAACACTCTTATTATTTACGGTCATCTCTTTCGATCGGGTTATATTGAGTCTTCATTTTTTGTTTAATGTCAATAGTTCTCCCATTTGCATCATATGCCGTACCAATTCTTACTCCTTTACTCTCTAATGCTGCTAAAGGTTCTGTTTTTAATTTATATAAAAGCAAATCAAATTCTTTTTTGGAAATAGTCCTGTATTTTGAGTAGTCCGACATTTGGAGTGTCCTGTCTATTTTGCCGATAGACATACACTCAAAAGTGTAATGTTTTTCCGAATCGGTTGCCTTTAATATCAATCCTGGTAAACCAGCAAGCTTCCATGGACCGAATGGAACGGAAATATCGGGAGTAAACCAAACAGTCCAGTCTCTTCCTCTGAAGTGTGCTGTTGCTTTATAACACTTGTAATTTAGCATAGTAGTTGTATCCCTGCTTATAGCCCATTTAATCTTTTCTACAGGTTCGTTTGTAGCATAATTATTTGCTACAATTACTGAGTAGAGATATAGTGTTGTACCAGACCCCTATTAATTGGACTTAAAACTTGAAATGGTTTCGTAACTTTCTTCTTCAAAAGAATAGTCCGGTAAACAAAAATAAGGTTTTATTTCGATATTTTCAATAACCTGCAGATAGCCATTCCTGTTATTAATCTGAAACGAGTCTAAGCCAAGTTCTCTCCCAAAGTATTCCTTCCATTTCTTAGCTGGAGTCATCTTAATTATTGCATGTCTTCTTCTATTGTTATACCAGTCCCTATGTGCTGCCAAGGTTGATTTTGC
>JBAYMP010000114.1:0-4027 GCA_041663505.1 Bacteroidales bacterium
ACCGCTTATCGGCCAACTGCTTCTTTGTGAAGATGGTGGAAAGGTTATCAAACACCCGTTCCTTGTAGATGCGTTTCCAGCCTTCCGGGTTGTCGAGGCTCTTTGCTTCGTCCATATCCTCTTCGGCAATCTGGCTTAGCACCTGCTTAACGTGTCCGATGAACTGGTTAAAACCCGGATAACCTTCCTTCAATAGATCGGAATCAACGGCATCCAGACGCTTGTCAAACTCGGCTTTTGCCATCTTCTGCTGTTCCGATTGGAAATTACCCCGCAACGCTTTCAACTCATCCGTCTGGCGCTGAACCACCTTTTTGAGGTCGATGATTTCCTTGTCGTAATCCTCAATCACCGCAGGTTCTTCCGGCTGCCGGCTGTCCTTCTTGACGTAATTCTGGAAATCACTGAGGACATTCTGCAAACGGTCCTGAAGCTCGTCGATCTGTTTCTGAGCGGCCTTACGTTTTTCACGCTCTTCTTTCAAAGCTCCGTAAGGCACTGTTTTTTCTTCTTTTACTTCCTTAACTTCTTCCGCTTCCTCGATGACGGGAGGCTCCGCGCTGAACTTTTCTTCCTGTGTCTCGGTTTCCGCATCCGTCTTTACTTCTGCGTTCTGTTCCTCTTCCGGCTGTTCCGAACCGTCCACTAGCGCCTGTGCGTAGAGGGCTGAACGATCTTCGCCAAAGGGAACAACTTCCTTTTCACCTTCCATTTTTCTCTCCTTTTCCGTCTTGAGAAAGACGTTCTCCGCTTGTCCGCCAGCGGTGCGATATAAAAAAAGGCGGCTCAACCCATCCAGGCTAAGTCGCCTCTGTTTTTCAGATAGCGTTTATGTCTTAGAGCTGTACGCTCTCCTTCAAGTAGTACCGAACGGGCTCCCCGTTCTCGAAGTGGATTTCAACTTGCCCGTAGAAACGCTTATCCAACAGCGCCCTCAGAACCGTCACCACTCGTTTCAATCGTTCCATCCGGCTCCTCACATTTCTTGCAGAAGAATTGTCTGCATATTTCCGGGCGGCCAAGATAATCGCCGCACAATTTAGTAAACGGATTAAAGAAATGACACGGTGACTCCGTAACAACCAGACCGACCTTCACATGAACGGAAGTATCCAGATAATCGGCAAGAGGGAAGTCGAACATCTTCAACAATGCCCTCGCCGCTGCCGGATTCTTCATTTCAGTAACAGGCGGTAAGGAAAAGTTTTGGCAACAGAAACCGCACTGCTTACACTTTAGAACTTTTTCAGGCATTCGTAGGTAACATCCGATCCGCAGGAACAAAAAAGGTGATATTTCGGTTCAAACTTCCGTTTAAGATGGATAACACCGCAATTAGGACAGGTAAACTTAGATGGTTCGTACTTGTGCTGTATGAAATCCGTTGCCACCCCACCCATGATGTCGGTGTCATACTCTACCCACCCCTCGCATGAGGGGCATTTTACGTGCCCTATCGCCATTATTCTGTTAAATTCGCCCCTCTTTCGGAAAGCTCATCGAACGCAATCTTTGATTCATCCCGGAAATGCCGCAACAAAGAAGGAATAACCGCCGAATAGAGTTTCACAATCTGCTGTAACTCTATGATCTTCGTCATATCCGACGCATGGACGGTCAATAATTCCCGTTGCGCCTGTCTCGCCGTTCTCAAACACGCCTCGTTTATCAACTGCCAACCCTCATGCTGCTCAAGGTCATTGATCATAACGCCCGCATCTAGCTTCTGTAGCAACTCTGCATCGGGAACAATGCTATAATCCACCAGCGCCCCCCTGCTGCATCATCTGTTGTGCGTTGGGAGTAGCACCGCCGCCTATCTGAGGTTGCGCCCTACCCGCCATAGCGCCGTTGTCGCCACTAGCCGCCCCACCCGCTGGCTGTTGTGGTTTGATGGTGATCGTGAATCGCTCGACATCCTTGTGACCTAACTTAACAAGCAAGTCTTCCATGAATGCGGTGATATTGAACAATTTCAAACCGCCTTCCGGGACAACACCTTGCATTGCCATCTGGGACAACGCCTGATTTCCCATCGTGGCCCGATCGATCGCCAGCATCAAGTTCCGAATCTCTGCCTCTCGGCTAACCGTACTCAATCCGACATTGACAATGCAATCCGCCTCAAAATCATCCACGTCATAGACAGTGGGGAAGATACGAAGCCCTTCTTTCTTGCGCCATGAATCGTTGGCAATCCTAAAGATAGTCTCATCCGTTTCATACCGCTGAATCTGGTCGGCAAGCACCGCATAGAACTCGCGGAAAAATGTTTCCCCGATAATAGCAAGGAACAGGTCGATCTTCGCATTGCTTTCCTGGTTGTTGATCTGAGCAACAGTCGCCTTGTATTCGCCGCCCATTCCCATTTTGCTCGGCGTTACCCCGGACATTTCCTGCATCATGGCTTCATCCGCAGCAGCTTCAGCATAGGATGAACTGGTTACGTCGCGGGTATCGAGTTCTTTCACCGCGTTAATGTCGTCTGCCAGGGTGACACCGCCAGGACGGTTATTCGTTAAACTTTGCAGATCAACACCGCCGTAACGAGAAACAATCTTCTGCTTGTTAAGTGCCAGGGCTACGTTGTCCTTCCGCATGTTCAGGTTGTAATTGTAGGATTCCTGCGGTCCCTCAAGCGGCTCCGGGAACCCCTCACCGAACAACCTATGCGCTACGGTAAGACACTGGCCGAAGATAACGGGCAACTTCTTTACAGGCAAGTCGAGAGGCTTTACCAGAACCACACCGTCACTTCCGTTATGGCCGCTGGCTAGATACTTTATTTTACCCTCTTCCTTGTAGAATGTTTCGCGCACCACATACTTTTTCGGCAACCCGTCGCTGTTTCCTTCGTCGTAACGGCCCGGACGCGGATATTCACCGCTTGCGGGATTCTGCAACGGGTCTCGATAATCCTGGTAACGGGCATTGCGGACCTGACTGTTCGGCATGGATGCGGGTTGCAGCTTGTCGATATTGGCAAAGCCGCGCTTCTCCATCTCATCCTTGTCCATATAGGACTCAAAGATGCAGTACCGCATCTGGTACGGTAGTTCTACCGTAAGGTCGGGATAGACCTGTTCGTGCGGGTACAGGATGAAGTCGGGACAATCGTCCTCATCGTTATAAACCCAAACCATTTTCCCGGCGCACCATCCGAACTCAAGCATGTCCTGGACGGCCCACACGAATTTCAAAAACAAATCCTTGCGCCGCATCATCTGGTCACGGCGGTACTCTACAAGAGCCTGTAACACCCCTGCTTTGTGCCAATCGTTGAGCTTGTCGCGGCCCTCTATCTTAAACGTATCGGGATCGCGGAGATAAACCTGATACGCAGAAGCCATCAGTCGCCAGGTGATCGCCCATATCTTGCGGAAGAACAGCTTGTTCCTCTTCCGAACATTCGATACCGATTTCTCGTTCTCGGAAAAAATACCCCGCGTCAATTTGATGTTCTTCGCCCACCTGGATTCATAGGGGGATCGCAACGACTCGGATTCAGAGTACCACTTACTAACGCGGTCAAGAATATCCCGGTCCTCTGCGGAAATATCGCTTCCCGCTTTGGTAACAGGACCAACCCGTTTCTGTATCTCTGCTTTCTTGACCCTCGGCATTAAATGTACCTTTCTTCTTCCAATTCAGGAACGCTTTCCTGGGGCGGCAACCATCGTAACGGCCCTTGGTAAAGGTAGCGAAGCGCACTGTGCGCGTCCCACTTCCCATCCGCTATCTTGTCCTTGATCCCGTTCTTTTCCTCATCAGTTGCAAGCTGACGCTCAAGGCCCTCCATCGCCTTAATCAACAACTTGTTTTCGGGAATGTTAAAAAAGAATAACTTCGGTTTGCCCGTCCGTTCGTCAAGGCGTAAATCCTGTTTAATCGCATCCACGCCCGCATTAATGGACCCCGTGAACTTTTCGGATGTAACCATAGCGGGAATGGCATTTGCTCCGGTAGAGAGTTCCCGGAATACGTTCCTGTCGCCCAATACCTTGATGGTAGAGTTTGCCGACTTGTC
>JBAYMP010000115.1:0-4020 GCA_041663505.1 Bacteroidales bacterium
ATTATCACGATTTTAAAACCGATAATCAAAAAAAAGAAGACTCTTCGAAGAAATCGAGATAGTCTTCACCGGAAAATTCGGGAATAATATTTAAATGAACATCTCTATATTCAAATTATGGAGATGTTTTTTTTATATAAAAGCAAAACTATGGATAGGTTATACTGTGTCGATGAATTTATAAAGCAATAAGGCAATTCTTTTATTTGTTTTTTTTCCTATAGTTTCTTATTGCTTCTATAATCCATATTTCGCTTGTTAATATAAAAGTTAATATCAATGATATTATTATATTGTCAAAGATTAAATTGATTGCGTAAAATACACCTAGAATTTGTCCCATAAAGAAAATTAGATATATATACCATTTTATTTGATGTTCAGTGTTTGTAGAATAGTTACCGTGATAAATATGAAGAATCAAAACTGTTTGTAAACCAAAAATCAAACACCATATTATAGGCGACTCTATTATAAAATAAAGTATATTACTCAAAAAAGCAATAATGTATAAGAGTTTTACTCTATTCATAAGACTCATTATAATCACCTTCATCAAAGATTTCATCAAGAATTACATATACCCCATACCCAATTAACACCGCTACACCTAACCAAATAAGCGCCCCAACAGACATACTTACAAACGTTGACACGCCATAATACACCAATCCTCCTGCAGCGTTGTACCAACTTATACATGCGCTTGCGGCAAGCACCCCAAAAATTGCTGAAATGATGATATTTAAGTCATTTTGATTTTCCGGTTCTAGTAAACTAGAAAAACGATTTAAAATAATCAATGAAGAATCCACATCCCTCGATACATCTATATATTTTTCTTGTCTTATAAAAGAGAAATCAAATAAAATCAAATCCAGGTTATTTTGATTATGAGATACATATCCGGTTATGTCTGTATACATTAGTGGAGTAGTGTATCTGCAATACAGCACAACGGAATTATGCCAACATTTTTAAAATGGATGCAAATTGTTTTTAGCATGGACTTATCTTTTGATTCAGTAATCACTATCTTTTCAATCAACAGATCGACAATCTCTTTTGTTAGTTCAAAACCAATATCCATGTGATGCAAAATGGAGACAAATCCTCGTATATTCATGTTAAGCTGGTCGATTTTCAGAGATTTATTTGAAATTCCATCAAGTCTATTCTTTATATCTTGCTTCTCCAGTTCATACTGTTCTATTAAACGATTGTACTCATCGCAAGGTATTTTCCGCAAGGCATGGTCTTCGTACATTTGAGTAAATGTTTTCCTGATGATAAATAATCTTCCATTTAGTTCTTCTTCCAAGTTTGAGTTATCAATATTGAGTTCCATTTCCGCTTGCTTGAGTGTTGATAAGTTATCAAAGAATTTACCCTCATTATTCTTGACCATAGTAATTATAGTTTTTACGAAATCATATATACCTCTACATATCTTGTCATATCGTATGTAGTGCCCAGTACATCTTGCTTTTCCGTGCGTACGATATGTACTACAGACATAAACCCCCCTATTATTCCTTCTTTTATCAATGCTGAAAGTTAGTGTTCTTCCGCATTCTCCGCATCTAATGATTCCCATGAACAGGTGAATATTTATGGTTAGTTTCTTCCTATACCTGCTCCGCATTACTGCTATAGCCTTCTGATATGTGTCTTCGCTTATGATTACTTCATGATTGTTTTTGGTAATTATCCATTCTTCTTCAGGATTAAGTTTAAGTTTTTTGTTCTTATATGATACGGTTGAATGTCTATTGCAGACTAAGTTTCCGGTGTATTCTTCATTGGATAATATCGCTTGAATCGACTTGTATGACCATTCATATGGATATTTTTTGGTGAATGGTAAGTTGTATTTGCCAGTTTCTTTATTGATTAAGCCTCTTGGCGTTAGGACGCGATTTTCCCTAAGGTGTTTTATTATCCGAGAAATCGTCAAACCACCTATGTATAAACTAAAAATTTCTCTTACCACTTTGGCTTGTTCAGCTTCTACAACAAGATGATTCTTCTTTTCAGGATCCTTGGCATATCCATATGGTGCCATTGGGCCTGTAAATTCACCGTTTATAGCTTTAGTCTTGTACGCTGTTCTGATCTTTTGGCTGATATCTCTTGCATACCACTCATTCATGATATTCCTGAATGGCATGAGGTCATTTTGCTGATGATTTGTATCTACCTGGTCATTGACAGCTATGAACCTGACACTATTAATTGGAAAATAATGCTCAATATAATACCCGGTTGTTAAATAGTTTCTTCCCAGCCTGGATAAGTCCTTCACAATAATATTCTTGATCAGTTTGTTGTCAATATCCTTTTCCAATTGTTGGAAGGCTGGTCTTTCGAAATTAGTACCTGAATATCCATCGTCTATATAATAGTTAATATTGCTCAAATTCTGTTCGTTTGCATATCTCTTTAGGAATTGTTTCTGAGTCTCTATACTTGAACTTCCATCAACTCGCTCATCTTCTCTTGAAAGTCTGCAGTATAATGCAGTAATTTTATTAGTTTCCATAATAATCACCTTATTTATAACAGACTAGAGAAGTCCATTATACTCCTAAATAGGGCGATTACTATATTATTCTATTTCAGAATTATAAGCGTTGATATCAACCAAATACAGCAGCAAAACTGCTGTATTTGGTTGTTTAAAATTGTTTTCTCAGGTCTGTCTGAAATTTGCTTTTTTATGAACAATAAATCCATTTTATAGAGGTGCATTCCAGCTGACGTCTTCCAAAAAATCATGCAATGATTTCTGGTAGGTATAAAAATCCGTCAATATCAAGTATCCATTTTCACTATCATAAGTGCCATCCTGAAGGAACATCATTATTGCCCATTCATCGGTCAATCTTGCTTCTGCTACAATCAACACTCTTCCATAATCGTCAGATAAAAAGTATTTAAGCATCCTATCATCTGAAAAGTTTTCGTCACCTGGAAATACAAATTCATAAAAAGGTTTAATTTGTTCATAAGACAATGGTAATGGATCCTTTGAAGTTTTGATTGGCACACAATTACATTTGGTTTGGATTATTTCAGCATTCCAATCATTATCCGCCTTAAGTTGAGAAATATCAATATCATCAAACACATTCTCTGAGGAAGAGATAAAGCTGTTTTCTGGATAATAACACACTTCATTTTCATTTGAAAATTGCATAATAAGTAAACTATATGGGCTTATTTTATTCCCTTCATGATATGTAAACAAAATTCTGCCATTATCATCATATTCTAAAATATTTATCTCTGGATCAAATCTGATTTCGCTTTGAATAAATCCTTCTGTTCCAGGAATACTGTTTAATGCCTGAGAATACAAATTCACGTATTCTCCCTCATATTCAAACGATTGGTTTCCACAACTATACATGCTTGCAATTACTAATAACAGTGTAAGTATCAATAATAGTTTTCTCATATCCCATACTCTCCTAAACTAAAAATATTCCAATTAAGTAGGCAATTGACTCATATGCACTACTAGAACTATGGTTTTGTCTTGAAACCCCTCCAAACAGATCCGCACTACGTTCCCATGGTTTATTGTAATAATATCCGGGTCCCAAATCAGCCATTGATGGCACTCCGAAAAATAAAAGATATTTAGGAATTCCTACTATAGATAATTGAATAAAATGTCCCCACTCATGATTGACTGTAGTTGTACTTTCTCCTTTTTCTAAAAACATTGCTCCAAAGGAGAAGGATCTATGACTAGTGAAGTCAAAATCCACTCTTATAACAAACTGACCTTTGTAAAAGGATATTTTTCGGGAATTTGCCACTTTAGATTCATCAGTGTTGAATGGATTCCAATTGATATCATTCATATCTTTTCTAACTTCTTCGTCCCAAATAGACATTACTGCTGCTGCGATATAACCCCCTGCACTTGTTAAAGCACAAAGAATTATGCCTGAGACAGCTAACCAGAATAAGATTCCAAGTTCTCCGCTAGGATCTAGATACATTACTGGA
>JBAYMP010000116.1:0-3973 GCA_041663505.1 Bacteroidales bacterium
CACGACTTGTTGAAAAATCTGCACGCAATGAAAAAATAACTACAGGGACACAGAAAGCACAAACAAAGGATGTTAAAATTTTACTTTCTGCTTCTGATTTTTTCAATCCGGCCCTCTGGAAGGATCAAAGCGCCGATCTTTTGATGAAACAGGATGTTGCACGCTCTAAAGCAACAAATATCCGAAGTGGTCTTAAAGGGCCGGGAACTAACGAATCAAAGGTAATGAAAGCCTTTCGAAACCTGACAAGTAAATATATGGTTTCGCAAATTGCATTTCATTATGCCGCTAACTTTAAGCGCGACCTGCTTACTGACCTTGTCAGCGACATGAATAAAACAGAATTGAATGAATTGTATAATATCATTAAAATATTAAAATAATGGGACAATTAATTAGTATACCGATATTTGCAGGAACATTTAATGCTGTTGCCGGTGACAACCTTTCATTTTCAAATTTTTTAATAGTTCCTTCAGCAGCATCAACATTAGATACTAAAATTATTCATAATGCATTAATTAAGTCAATATATATTAAAGCAATATGTACAAATGTTGGGTCTTCTGCACCGGGCGAAGAATGGATGTTAAATTTTCAAAAAACAGGAGCCTTATTATCAATAGCTTTAAATCAACTTGCCCGCGTTGGTGTTACAAATATAAGAGAAAGTTACAACAATGCTCTTAATATATTATTGAATAATAATGATTATTTTTCTTTAACATTATATAATCCTGTAATTTGGGGTACTCCGCCACAGGGTGTATCAATAGCTGGTTTAATGTGTTACGAAACAATATAATGACCCTCAAACATATCAATATATTAGCCTTTTTTAGTATCTTGCTCATAGCATTCTATTTTATCATTAAAAAATTTCGACCTATGATCCTTATTAAAGATGCATTTCGCTCTGCCCTTAGTAAATTTTCAGAACCCATCGTCCGTAACTGCGAACGCCTATACCGCCTCGAAACTAACAACTTTAAATCAAACCAGTTTTTAAAAACATTTTCACCCGGTATGGAGAAATTTGGAAATAACTTTCCTTATGGCTGGCAGTCCCTTGATAACGCTCTCTGGAAATCACATCCCCTGTTGGCCCCAGTTGGAGCCTTACCATTTTGCGAAAATCGTACAGGAAAAACAAAATGGTTCCTTAAATTTCCATCAGCAAAAGCTGCAGTTTATACCGTTTGTACTTTTTTACAACTGCATAATAACAACCCGGGACGATGGTATTCTCTCTCACTGACCTCACAGGCTACATACAATACCAATGTAGCTAAATTTAAAACTGATATCGTCGACGAAATTTTAAAAACTTAAAACATGAAAATTACAGGACAAACAGGAATTAACAGCCCTGCGGATGCTGCACAACAAATTGTTGATGCAATAAAAGATTTGGAAACCTCTATAATTGCAGCACTATGACAGGTCTTACAGGTATTAATGTCCCGAAAGAGGGCGTACAACAAATTACAGAAGCCCTGCAAACAGCAGCAACTAATATTATTGCTGCTATTGGAGCAGGTGGATTCCTGACACAGGCTGCCGGCGACATTCGGTATGCACCGATCGCAAATGGTGTCACATCAGGAAACTCACATACTCACCTGGTTGGTGATGGAGCAGTAATTGATAAATATATACCTCTTTATGGTTTTGCAGCTACTTTTTCACCTGCAGATTTAACATTATATTCCTTTGGTATGTCAGGATTAAGTTCAACTTTTTTTGGGTCAATTAATAAAATTTATATACCTGAAGGAGTTTCAGGTTTTATTAAATCTGCAAGAGTCTCTATGTTATCCGGCGTTGCAGGATCGAATGAAAATATTAGTATGTATTTGAAAATAAATAATACGACAAATATTTTAATTCAAACAATAGGATCAACCGATTTAGCTCGCGAATTTATAAATAATAGTTTAAATGAGGTCATAAACGAGCACGATTTTGTTGAGTTTCGGCTTACTACACCAACATGGGGTACAAACCCAACAGGTGTGACTCTGATTGGAGTATTTACAATAAAATATTAGCTTTTTATTTTATATGGATATGAAAACATTATCATTTTTTTATACACCAACAATATCACTATTATCTATTTCAGCGATCAATACAATTGAACTACTAAAAAATATTGATTCTGGAGTAAAATTAGCAGGATCAATAACGATCTCGGTTGGCACAATCATTCATCTTATCTTTAAAATAAGAAATGAAATAAGAAAAAATCGTATTAATAATCACTTAAAAAAATAACATTATGACACAAAAAACAAACAAAAATTTAGGAATAGACAAAATCACTGTTTTGATTTTGTTTTTAATTTCCGTGGGTGAATCACTTATCGAAAAATTACAAGACAAAAAACTTTCGTGGAGTGAAAGACTTTCACTTTTAGTAGATTTGCGCCCTGTTCTTGAAATTTTCAGGGATTGGAGAGAAATAAAGGATCAAATTGTCGATCTTCAACCTTCTGAACTTGATCAAATTATTTTCGTTATTCAAAATGATTTGAATATTGAAAATGAAAAGGTAAAGATATTAATTGATAATGTCCTTGCACTTATCAGATCAATTATTGATCTGATCGAATCAATTGCACTTTTAAAAACAAAATAATGCCGGTAAAAGCAAAAGCAAAAGCAGGTTACCACCTTGATGGCGTCAGGGTGTACCACGTAAAAGGTAAGAAAAAATCTCGCAAAAAAACGTATGCAACAAAAAAGGCAGCCTTTGCTGCCCTTAAAAAAAGAGGTAGAAGAAAACATTAAAAAAGAGGGGTATCCCTCTTTTTTATGAATTATAATATGAATTATAAAGAAATAATTGTATAGGTAAACCAAATCGTATTATAAATAATTGTTCTATTCTGTCCCGGGCTTCGAATGTGTCACGGGGATATCCACCCATTTCAATTATTTGTTTTATCTTTTCTGTATATTCAACGTAAATTTGTATATACTCTTCTTTGTTCATTAATTCTTGTGTTTTCATTGTCTTTTGTTTTAGTGTTTATTCAAAATAAATTTTTTCTGCTTTGAATCCATATTCATCATCCTTAACAAAAAGATGATGCCATTCCTGGGTTTGAAATAAAACAGGTTTAAGACCTATTTCTAAAGCATGTACAAAGCCTCTCGACACATAAATAAAATCTTCATCCAGGTTTAATAAAAATTCGTTTTCAATTTTCAGAATTTCTGTGCCTCTTCTGTAAAAATGTTTCATTATTTTAATTTTTGTGTTAATATTACAGTTGCTTTAAACTCAATCATTCTTTTAATCGCTGCAACTGAAGATTTACTTTTTATTTGTGCAACTTTTAATAGATATGTACCTCTGTAGGACTTTGATATATTTAGATGCATAAATGATATAAATGATTGTGTACCAACTGCGCAGTTACCAGCAGCAATACTATCGTCGTAGTTGTATTGTAAACGAGCAGCTTTCTTAAACAATTTAGCATTTTTACTATCATTTTTTCTGATCATTAAATTTCGTTCACCGCCCTTTTTTGCTTCATTTTTGTAGACGCTGTGAAAATCCTCATAAACATAGCCTTCTACTTTTGATAATATAAAATATTGTTTAAAACCGATTCTCGAAATCCAATAACATCTTTTTACTTTTGATTTTTGATCAGGGTAGATGTAAGTGACTAATCCACCGACAACGTATGTGTGTCGTAAATCCTGAGGGGTAATTTGAAAATTAACCGATCCATGATTTGCTTTATAATTTGATGTTGTTGCGTATTCCGATGTTCGATAGTCACATTGTCTTAATTCTGTGCCTTTTAATATTACATTTACAAAACTGTCCATGATGTAGCCATGATTAGGTAACGCATGAGCAATTTCATATAGTCTTTTTTCGATTAATTTGTCACAAAAATTTTTAACAGTTAATGATTGTGATTGATTTTGTTTTCTGATTCTCATCTTTTCG
>JBAYMP010000117.1:0-3945 GCA_041663505.1 Bacteroidales bacterium
ATCGGAAAATTTGAATCCTCAGAAGTCGATGAAGACCCAGTACTATTTTGTCTTTCCGGATATATGATTTTCATGATATAGTTCCCTCACCTTCTATGACTGCTTTTGGTACACCTGAAAAAATCTCGTATTGAATATGTCTGGCGTTGATGGCAAAATCTACATCTCTTTTGAGGCTTATATCTGTTCCGCTTATCGCTTCACCAGGAACCGGCAAATTAGATTCTATCGGTATCGGTATCCTTGCCCTTTGTTTATGCCAAATAGTTCCAATTAAATCTAGTGATGCTGAGACATCCGCTCTAACAGATTGATAAGCATCAATCGTGAAATCATCCCCGTACGGATAGTTTGTAACCAAGATTTCTTCATATTCGGAGGATCTAATAAATCGGCCTATGGTTTCATTTGCTGCACTGTTTTCTTTCCACCGACCGATTAACCGGGCCAATGGAGCTAAATCAGAATAAGATGCAGGAAAATAATCATATTCTGTTACAGTCCTTGATCCATTATCTGTTGCCATATCCAGCAAATATAAAACTGAAGTACGGATGTAAAACATATGCGTGAAATAAGCTGCAATATCAGATAGAAAATCAATTATATTCATTTGCGAATCAGCCCAATAACTGATAGTAGGTGAAACCGCCCTTGAGTTATCATTGTTAAATGATAGGGGGAGACGTGAACTGCCACATGCCCAGTCGAAAAGCTCGTCTAGTGTAGATACACTCCCAGTCCCACATATTGTAATAGTACCCACTGCCATAACGGATAGCGAAAATGTATTATTTCCATTGTCCGTCACATTTGCGTCAACATTGACACCATCATCATATATGTGCCAATCAGTGCCGAGCGTCCCGGTAATGTATCCTGCATGATACGTGGGAGCACCCCCTACATCCATTAGTCTTGTCACTGCACAATGTTTTATTGTCCCCATTGCCATAGGCAGCGGCACTAATCCATAATACGCAATTGTTTCAGTCCCGCCAAAATTCTCAGCTGCATAAGTTGCCGTTATAACAATGACATCCCCTGAGCCTAATGCCTGACTCGGTAAATCATATGAACCATCATAATTAGTAGTCCCATTAATAACTATTGTGTCATCATCTTTATATCCGTGCGCAGGGCATGGAATACCAACTAACCCACCGCCTAAATCTGCAGCAGCATCGTTTGATATATTTTGCGTTGTGCTTGCATATCCATATGTTTCTGATAATAATTTTGCGTTAAATTCAGGGCTGTAAATATCATAAGAAATGCCTGATCTATCAAACTCAGACCGATAACCTACCCCTTCAAACATAATCTCTTTATTGCTTTCTGTGTCGGGCGTATAATAGATAGTAATAGACATAGTTTGAGGCGCTGGCCATATATCAGAATCATCAAAAACATCTTGGCTGACTTTAATACTGCCGAAAGACATCTCGCAATACCCACCATAATTTTGCGCTAATCGATATTGTGGGGAAGCCAATTCCATCAGATAATTGCCCCAAAATGTGTCACTACTATAATCCCTATCAGATATTTGTAATAATTGTCCGTCAATCCATTCATGATCTGAGTCATTTTCCCAATTTTGAGATGAATCATCACGCCAGAGGCTTTGTGCATCTATATTTAGTTCGACTAAAACTGGCATCATATTATCCTCTGGCTGTTCATTTTTCGCCTATCCGCTTTGACTCGTATTTTATCCGCCTCATTAATAGCAATCCGTTGCACATCAGTATAAAATTCTTTCCCTGCCACCTCGACTGTTATATAGATCGGTCGTTCATTGGTTGTTGTTTCTTTCCCGTTAGATCCTCCGTTGATCCATTTGACGGGTATATTGTAACCATCTTTCATGGGGATAACAGCTTCAGGGTATCCGGCTTCGGCTATCCATCCAAGTTGGGGGGAAGTTGCGATTGTACCCTCCGCCCACGTTTGTGGCCGGCCCCAATCTTTGTAGACCGCGTACAAAGCATCTCCCGCAGCCGTGCCAGTAAACCCTGCCGCCTGTGCCTGAGGTGATAATGCGCCTATATAATATCCGTAATCCCACGCCTTATGGACTCCGAACATAGCGCCTAGTTGTTCCGCCGATGCCGCCAGTTTATTCCTTTCCGTGACCGTGGCCGCTGTCATAGCAGCGATATACTCGGCATAGGCCCAATCAGCGGCAGCCGCTACATCTATATCCCCGCTTGACACAAGATTATAGATAAGGCTAATTTCTAATGATCGTTTAATATCTAAATCATCAATACCGAGGCTGTCTAAAAGGTCATCAGCATATGCTTTTATTTTATATAGTGAATCTAACCCTTCCAGGCCGCCTCCATATGCAGTAACTTTCACGAATGCATCTATCCATTTATCTACATCGGTAATGCCTAAGCTGTTCATTACCTCTGTAACATACTCTAAAACTTTAGCAGGAGTATCTAACCCTGTTAGTAGCCCTCCCTGAGCTGCGATATCAATAAATAATTTTATCCATTTATCTACATCGGTAATGCCTAAGCTGTTCATAACACTTTGAACATACGCCGCGACTTCTTCCGGTGTAGTAAACCCTGAAGTTGATCCTTCTTGGAATGCCAGGTTGAGCATAATCTCTTGGATTATGCTATCTTCTATTCCCATAGTTTTTAGCCATGTTTGGATGTCTGTGAATGACACACCATATTGGTCTTTCAACCCTAACAGAAAAGACGCCACTACATCTACCCGCCATGTACCATCTTCATTTTTTCCCAATAAATTAAGAAAATCCCATATCTCTTCAAGACTTTTAAAATCCCATGCACCTGCAAATGTCCGGATGAATGTTAAGGTGGCCGTCGAATGCCAACCAGTTGAGTCAACAATAAATCCCAACAATATTGCTAAATTTTCAAGATCACCTTGAGCTGCTAACACGGCAGTTACGGAAGCAATAAACGTCAATGTAGCTTGAGCTTCCCATCCCTCAGCCTCTAAGATAAATCCAAATAATTTTAATAACCCCTGAATATCTCCCATCTCAGCCAACGCGGCTGTAACTGAAGCGATAAAAGTTAAAGTTGCTGTTGATGTCCAGCCTGTTTCATCTACGATAAAGCCTAATGCGAATAAAACTTCTTCAATAGATTTAGTTTCCGCCATCCATTGAGCCATGTCATTAATCCACTCAAGTGTTATCTTGTTCTTCCATCCGTACTCATTCACTATGGACAACAACATCTCAAGGGCCTCGGTCATAGTGCCCTCGTAATTTTCCCAATCTATCTTTAAGTATATCTCATTATTCCATGCAGTCATTGCTTTGATCAATGCATCAGATAATTGCTTAAACATAGCATTTATATCTGAATAATTCGGCTCTACAGAAGGGCTGGAAGAAGGTGTCGATGATGGGGCTTTAAACTTAACACTCTTCAACGCCTCCAGATCCGCAAGGACGCTTGAATATATGTCTTGATAATCAGTTGATGATTTGTAAGCATCTTTAGCCAGCCCAAGATATTCAGATGCGAATGACATAAAATCCTGTGCGGCGGTAGCATCTCCACTCATAGCCTCTGCCTTCAATTTCTCGTAGTCTTGCGTTACTTCTTCAAACTTAACTTTAGGGACTGCTAAATTGAGGTCAGATGTCTCGATGTTTAGAATTGTATCTTCTATAGCCTCCAGCAAATCAAGAAATGCATCCGCGACTTGGCCTTGGCTTGCGGCAGCTTGGGCGGCAGCATATGCCGCAGCTTTAGCTGCGCTATACCATTGCGCGAGATAATTCCCCGCGGACGGCCAATCTGCTATCGCCATCGCTTGGTTATACATCTCCAGATAATATGCAGCGTCTCCACCACCATGAGATATTTGCCAGTTCAGTTTGCTGATTTCATCATTAATAGCTTTTATGCCATCCGACACTGTCCGTGCCGTATTCAGTAG
>JBAYMP010000118.1:0-3937 GCA_041663505.1 Bacteroidales bacterium
CGACAGTTATAACGTCAATACAGGCTCCGCCCATAGATATCCCAGGGTGGAGACAATTTTAGAGCCGTTTGTTGTGAGTGGCTTGATCAATATTGCTGTGACGGGCGGGCAAGCTGGCAAGTCATTCGATGTTTATATATTTTCTAGGTGATAAAAATGAAGCTTAACGGAGTAGAAATACCCCGGACGATCCTCAATAATAGCTGGGACGAACTGATAGATAAACCATGCTTGATTAACGGCGTTACGCGGGCAAAATTGCTCGCGTTCTGCCCGGACGGCAGAGTGTTATTTAAAAATAAAAATCATTTTATAATAAACCTAACCGATATCGAGAGCCTTTGTTGTCCATAGGTATACTATGGACAAAACTGCATCTATATAAGCTTTTTTAGAAATGGTTATATAGAATTGATATGCTATATTATATTGTGGAGTTTATACTCCATTCTCTTATGGCTTCGGGTAGCTCCCGAAGCCTTCCGCCCATGTTTCATGGATGGAGAGAGAAAATACAGAAGCGGATTTGCAGGTGATTTGCATTTCTGTTGTAGCCAAAGCTGTCTATAAGGTGAATAATATAAAAATGTGGAGATATGATAATATGGATATTGAAAACTGCAATGGTCTAGTTGATGAGTTGAAAAAGCATATGGACGACTGGCGCGATTTCGCAATATGTGAGAAATGCGGCGTAGCAATAATAATTGGCCCGCAGGGAGATCTTAGGAATTACCTATATCCACAACCTTATTTCCCTATTGTTCCGGAAACGATGGAAATACTATGCCACGATTGCTATAGATATGCTGAAGATACGGACCAAATGAACAGGTGATAATATGAAATATGCAGGTGAAGAAATCACAACAAAGGATATCGAAGAACTGTACTGCCAGATAAATTCCTTAGAGAATGCACTATTGGTAGAACGTGCCAGAGCAATATTGACGTTTGATTCTTTAATGAGGCAAGATATGTACGATAATTGGAGAGGCGTGGATGATGAAGTAAAAGACGAGCAATTAGATCAGGCCCGTCGAGAACTTGAATTAGAAGGTACAATTCGATCAGTAGAAGAATATGGGGAATTTCAAGTATTCGATAACGATAAATGGGTAGTTCATTAAATAATGAGCAACGTTAATAATAGGAATTGTATAAAAATAAATGAATAAATTGGCTAGGATGCTCAGAACATCCTAACCCTTTAGCGAGGTTAAATATATGACAGTATATGTTAATGGTATTGGAAAGGATAAAAATGTATCGGTTGATTTGATTACCAAGCGGATGCTTGGAAAGATGGTTTATGGGATCGCCGGAAATGGGCACAAATTTTCATCCCGATTGATAGCGTTTGATGGTGAGAACCTATACTTTGAAAATAGTAAGGGTGCGCTTTTCATTGATAAACTATCAGAAATAAAGCATCTTGAGGCGGATTAAATGACAGAATCCGCAACGTGCACATATGCAGAAGGCGCACCGCTACCCAAACCGGAATTTAAAGAATATGATCCAATTGATGCAGGTGCAATAGAAGCTAAATTTGGAAGATTTAGCGGGATTAATCATGATACAGCAGCCGATTGGATAAATAACCGGCACTCAATAATATATTTTGCAGAGAATGGGCAGCTATTAGTTTATAATAATGGCGTATATGAAACGTGCGGGGAAATTATAATTAAAGGATCATTAAATAAGGTGTTTCATGGTTGCCGCAAACTTAACGGCAAATCGCTATTCACCAAAAATGATATCAATGAGATTATAGCAAGGGTTCAAGTTGAAAATGCTCAACCTTTAAACATAATTGATGATATCGGCCCGTATGTTAATCTTGAAAATGGATACATAAATCTTGAAACACTTGAACGATTACCGCATACCCCGGACATCCCATTTATGAATAAATGCCCGGTCCGATATGTAGACGGCGCAGAGTGTCCAGAGTTCTTGAACTTCATAGATCAATCGCTTGAAAAGAAATATCATGATGCTCTTTGGGAGTGGTTTGGTTATAATCTGTGGCCGAATAGCTGTGCCCAAAAAGCAATGCTGTTTCATGGGCCAAAGAGAACGGGGAAAGGCACCACCATAAGAGTATTAGAGGCGATGATAGGCGGCAATAATTGTTGCCATGTAAGCCTTCAAGAACTGGCAACAAATAAATTTAAGATAGCCAATTTATTTGGGAAAATGGCTAATACATATGGGGATCTGCCAAAAGCAATGGTAATCGAGACAGGCCAATTTAAGAACTTAACCGGGGAGGATACCATTGAAGGAGAGCAGAAGTTTAAGAATCCGTTCAACTTCTACAATAAAGCTAAAATGACATACTCGGCCAATGATGTTCCAATGCTAAAAGAGGTGGATGATGCCTTTTATGGCAGGTGGTTGATTTTGCCATTCGTTAATTCATACTATGGCCGGGAGGATACATCACTAACAAGGCGGCTAACATCACCTGAAGAATTGAGCGGGGTTCTAAACATGGCTCTGAGGGGTCTTGATAGACTCCGATCTAGGGGCTGGCATTTCAGCCATACACTTAGTGGCTCTGAGGTATATGAGCGTATGAGCAATCCCATAGTGGCCTTTCTGCAGGATGGTTATCAAGCATCAGATATTAGCAGAATATCTAAGACTGATTTGGCTAGGGATTATGGAGAGTGGGCCAAAAAGAATAGGATGCCGCCAATGAGTTCAATGATAGAATTTAATAAACGGATGAAGGCGCAAAACACTATCCCAGTTGAAGAAAGTTATTACATGGTTGGGGATGTAAGAGTCGAGGGTTGGGTTGGGATTATCAAGAATCTCAACTAACCAAAATTTTTTATTGTGACTACTGTGACTACTCTACCCTTTTAAGAAGCATAAAAAAAAAAAGTAAATAGAATAATAGGAAAAAGCGGTCACAATGGTGACATTAAATTCAATAAATAATATTATATGGTTAAGATGGAAACAGGAAAGATAGGTACGGCCCCTTCGGGCCTGAAAAGGTTAGTCGGGAAGTGGAGCGGTAGGTAGCGGTTTATGATGTTTATTGGCAATTTGAGTTTGGTAATCGCTATCTGTCGGTGCATTGGATTTTGAACTCCAATAGATGGTCCCCCCGCTGCGGCGGGACCCACCATCTTGACAAATTTTAGTATTTTTATAAAATTGCAGAAATGATTTCAGGTCCGGGCCTATATCCGATTTGGCATGATTTTATGGTCCGGGCCTACATTTGGCTTAACCTTATTTCGGGCCTGGCATTTAACCAAAACTCCGAGAATGTGTACATTTCCTCTATAGAGAGAATACCCACATATTCGGAATTTATAATAATTGGAGGATAATTATGGATGATAATGAGGAATTGGTGAGATATTCGAGGGAGCTGGAAGAAGATTTGGAGCATCAGACCAAAGCATTTAATACACATAAGTATCAATGTGTATAATTGTGGGTGAATTATGAAAGAACGAATAAATATAAGTTTGGAGTCTGAGATTATCGGCCAATTGAGGAAGGATTCAATAGAGAAGTATGGTAAAATGCGATCAGTGAGCCGATTGATTGAAGATTTGGTAAAAGCTAATACCGAAGATGTAGATATAGACGCTAAAATAATGGATCGCGAAGAATTTATAATTGGGAATATCGAAACTAGGAAGGCTCAAAGAAAAGGGCGAACATGTGGAATGCAATATACGGCGCTGTATATCTGCGATGCATGTAAGGCCCAATTTGAAACAATACGCATGGATGCTAAATATTGTCCTTCATGCCGGGGCGCAAATATTCGGGTGATGCTGGAAGAACATAATGGAGTCGGTGCTATAGATGGTGACGTTCCACTAAATGAAATTGGTATGCATGCTAGGATCAATATGATGCTAGGCAATGAGGATGATAGAAAGAGAGAAAGGAAAAA
>JBAYMP010000119.1:0-3919 GCA_041663505.1 Bacteroidales bacterium
ACCATCACCATCACTGACGCCAATGCGGCCTTTACAGTGATAGCCACCGCCATGGAAGCTTTGGTCGAGGTCGACCTGGGCGCCTTGGACATAGCTGGCGGGTTCGACCATGTTGGCCTGCGCGTGACCAATAGTGCCGCCATTACCACCTGCACTACCGCTATCTTTGATAGCCGGTATGCACCATTGCAGAAAGTCGCAGCTGAGAAATACGACTGCGAGGCTTAGTATTATGAGGGGCCTTCGGGCCCCTTCTTTATTTGAATCGAGGTGATTAAGTGAACACCTATACGGTTATAAAGGCGTTCAACAACTACGTTATCGGGGACACCATAACCGCTACAGCTGATCGCGGAGCTAAGTTGATCCGCCAGGGGCTGGTCAGTCTTACCGACAACTATGACAACGAGCAAATCCAGCTGCGTTGGGTCAATGAGAACCTGGAGATATTCAACCGACTAACTGGGGCGGTGCTGCTGCGGATAACGCCCACCGGGGTGCAGGGACCGCTGACCATCGATATCGTGGGGGATGTGGATGGAGAGGTAACCGGCAATCTGTATGGTAATGTTACTACCTACATGAGTAATGGTGAGATTGGGCTCAACCTGCTGATGGCCGTCTTGAACGGCAGCGCAGCCACATGCAATATGACCCTGGCCGACGGGGCCGAGGGCCAGACCATAACCATTAAGACGGTCGACGCAACCGAAGTCTGCACGGTAACCCCGGACAAATTTGTTAATGGAACATCTATTAGCCTGGCGGCGGCGGGAGATGCAGCCACCCTGATGTTTGACGGGTCGACCGGTTGGCACGTACTCAATCTGTACGGCACCGCGGCGGTGGTGGTTTAGGTGAAATATTTAGTGATTAGGCCGTTCAATGAGCTGGGGGTATTCAAGCGGCCCGGCGATTACGTGGAGGTTGAGGACTATCGGGCCGCTCAACTTAGGTCAATGGGATTAATCGGCGGCCGCTATCAGGAACCGATAGAGACGGCGGTACCCAAGAAATCTGTACGTAAAGCAATCAAGAGAACTAAAGAATAGGGGGTGGCATAGTTGGCTATCCTTGATGACGTTAAGGTGGCTTTGCGGATAGCCGCGGCCACAACCGAATATGACGGAGAAATAAACGACCTGATCAGTGCCGCCGAGGATGACTTGGAGTTGGCGGGGGTCGTGACTGCTGATGCTACGGATCCGTTGACCAAGCGGGCCATCGTCACCTACTGCAAGTCTAATTTCGGCTATGACAATCCTGACGCTGACCGTTTGCAGCAGGCATATCTGATGCTCAAGATGCACCTGGTACTGGCCGAGGACTATGTCTGCCGGACTGTGACCTTTACGGTTACCGACGGGGCCCTGGTCGAGTTGGACGAGGTTACCATAAGCCTCGACGATCTGGACATCACATTGACCACCAATTCGCAGGGCGTGGCGATTTATAAAACCACTGAGGTGAACTTCGACCTGGATTATACCGTGAGCAAGTCCGGATACGTCGCGGTAACCAGCACGGTGTATGTGGATGGCGACGAAACGGTGGGGGTGGTGCTCAATGCGGCATAACCGGGTCATATACCTGTTGACAGCCACCGTCACCGGTGATGCGGTCGGCAACCAGGTGGAGGCATTGGTCGAGCGCAAGATCTACGCAAATGAATATTCCGTAAGCTCGTCTGAATTTTACAATGCCGCCCTGATCGGGCTCAAGCCATCTAAAGCCTTCGAAATTTACAGTTATGAGTACCAGGACGAGAGTCGGCTAAAGCATGACGACATAATCTATAAAATAACCCGCACCCAAGCCCGGGGTGATAAATTGGTGCTTTACTGCGAACGGGCCGGGGCTGATACCAATCTGCAGTATGGGGCAAACCTGGCGGCGCTCACCATAGGCACCCTGGCATTATCGCCAGTATTCAGCGGGGCCCTAACCACCTATACCGCAACCACCGCAAATGCAACCACGGTCATCACTGCAGTGGCGGTCAAGTCTACTGCTACGGTGGCGGTCAAGCTGAACGGAGTCGCGCATGTCAACGGTACGGCAGCAACTTGGGCAGCCGGATCCAACACGGTCCAGATAACAGTCACCTTCGGGGCGGTCAGTAAAATTTATACCGTGACCGTCGCCAAGACATAGGGGGGGCTGCCTGTGGAAAAAGTATCCGTGAATCAACTGGCAGACGCTATCACCCAGGCTGTTAGGGAGTATACCGATGACGTCACTGCTGCCATCGTCAAGGCTACCGACGAAACGGCTGATAAGGTTCTGCGGGACGTCAAGGCAGCGGCTCCGGGGACCGGCAGATATCGGGCCGGCTTCGCCAAAAACAACCAGTCCACGTCCAGCAACCGGCGGTATGTGGTTTGGAATAAGAAATACTACAACCTGGTGCATCTGTTGGAGAAGGGGCATGCCACACGGAATGGTGGCAGGACAAGGTCGTTTCCTCATATGGCCCCGGCAGAGCGGGCGCACGTTTATGAATACCAGGACAAAGTAAAAAGAATCATCAGGAACGGGGGCTAGAGAGATGACACTGGCAGAACTTAAAACGGCGCTGGAGGGCACAGGGTTGCCAGTAGCATATCGGGAGTTTATCAGCACTGTCGAGAATCCTGCTCCCGACCCCCCCTTTATCTGTATCCAGTTCGCCAACTCTGACGACGTGATGGCTGATAACCAGAACTACAAAGGGATAGGCAATTATGATGTGGAGCTTTACGCCGAGCTCAAAGATCAGACTACCGAGGGATTGGTTGAAGCGGTACTGCAAACCAATCGGCTTGCTTGGCGAAAAAGCGAATACTACATCGAAACGGAGAAATTTAACCAGGTTGTGTATGAAATCCAACTAATAGGAGGTTAAACGATGGCTAATAAAATTACTTACGGTCTTGAAGATGTCCATATAGCCTTTAAGGGCGTGGCCCAGGTGGAGAGTATCGAAGTCACTCACGGGTGTGATGTAGATGGTGAGATTACCATAACTGTAACTGGGGCGGCCTTAACAGGCGGTAGCGAGGCGGTCAAGGTGGCTCTGGCAACTGAGTCCCATTCAACAGTTACCCAGGTGGCCTCGGTGGTCGCCAATACACTAAATAACAATGCTGATGTCGGATCAAACTATGTCGCGTCAAATATTGCGGGAGTTATCTATCTGACTGCCAAGGTGGTAGCTGTTGATGACAATACCCTGGCGATCGCTTTTACGCCCGGTTCAACTGCTGTGGCTGTTGGGTCCAGCACGAGTGTTACAGCCGGCGCAACAGGGTGGCAGGCTCCGGTAGCCGTCCCCGGGGCAGTCCGCTTTACTCCCAGCTCCCAAGGCCAGGAATCCACGTTCTACGCTGACAATGGGCCGTACTTCGTGGTCACCGCCAATAACGGTTATACTGCTGAACTGGAGATGGCATTGGTACCCGATGCTACCCTGGCCACTATGCTGGGTTGGCAGGTCGACAGCAACGGAACCCTGGTCGAACTTACCAACGGAACCCCGACCAGATTTGCACTTATGGGAATGGTCATGGGCGATGATAAGAACCGTAAATTTGTGTACTGGGATTGCCAGGCGTCCCGCCCGTCCAAAGAGGAGAAAACCAAGGGTGAGACCATTGAACCCAATACCGACGTCTTGAACCTGACCATATTCCCGATTGAGATCAGCGGAGTATCTATGGTTAAGGGTGTGATGGAGTTGAGCGCAACCAATACTGCTGAATATGCAGCCTTCTTCACCACCGTATATACTCCAGTATTTCCATAAGGAGTAGTGTATGAGAGAAATTAAAATCGGCGAAAAGATAGTAAGGCTGAGGGCTACGCCCCCGGCCTTATTGTTTTACCGCCAGGAGTTTAAGGCCGACCTGATCGGCGACCTTATATCGTTCCAAAAAATATC
>JBAYMP010000120.1:0-3875 GCA_041663505.1 Bacteroidales bacterium
AAATGAAAAAAACTTATTTGGTTTTAACGACACTTGTTATTGCCATTGGTAGCCTTTGTGCCCAACAGCAACAGCAAATGCCTCCTATTCCGATTGACAAGGATGTAAGAATAGGAAAATTGGACAACGGTATGACGTATTATATCCGAAAAAATAATCTGCCGGAAAACCAGGCCAACTTTTACATAGTACAAAAAGTTGGTTCCATTCTGGAAGAAGAAAATCAACGTGGCCTGGCTCACTTTCTGGAACATATGGCATTCAACGGTTCCAAGAATTTCCCTAACGACAGCACAGGAAAAGGAATTATCTCTTATTTAGAGACAATTGGAGTTAAATTAGGAGAAAACCTAAATGCCGGAACCAGCTTTGATTATACCATTTATAATATCGATGCAGTTCCAACAAACCGGAAAGCGGCTTTGGATTCAAGTCTCATGATTTTGCACGATTGGTCCAACTTCTTGCTTCTGCGTAATAAAGACATTGACAAAGAACGGAAAGTCATTCATGAAGAATGGCGTACACGTCAGAATATGTCAATGAGGATGTTTGGAATTCTTCTTCCGGAAATTTATGCAGGCAGTAAATATGCCGATCGTCTGCCAATCGGAAAAATGGAAGTAGTAGATAAATTTGAACCGAAAGTGTTGAGAGACTATTACCACAAATGGTATCGTCCCGATTTGCAGGGAATCATCATCGTTGGAGATATTGACGTAGATAAAACCGAGCAACAAATAAAAGACATGTTTGCCGATATTCAAAAGCCTGTTAATCCGGCGGAAAGAGCTTACTCTGAGGTTCCCGACAATGATGAACCTATTGTATCAATTGCAACCGACAAAGAAAACCCGAATTCGCAGATTCTTATATTTTACAAACGAAACATTATTCCTGCTGACAAAAAAACAGGTATGGATTATCTTGTTTATGACTTCATGAACGGAATGATTGAACAAATGCTCTCTAACCGTTTGCAGGAAATGATTCAAAAAGAAAATCCACCCTTCGCTTTTGCAGAGGTCAGCAGTGGCTCTTTTCTGATATCAAAAACCAAAGATGCAATGCAGATTTTTGCCATAGGTAATCCAAATGCATCCAACACTGCTATTGAAACAATAATCCGTGAAGCAAACCGTGCAAAAGAATTTGGTTTTACTGCCGGAGAATATGAACGCGCCAAAGCAGATTACATGAGCAATCTGGAAAAATTGTATAACGAACGTGATAAACAACGCCATAGTTATTTCATAGATCAATATACAAATAACTTCCTTGAAAACGAACCGATTCCAAGTATTGCCGATAAGTATGCCACTATGCAGCAAATGGTGAATTATATTCCACTTGAAGGCATTAATCAGCTTGTAAAAGGTATGATTACCGATAAAAATCGCGTGGTAGCCATTATGGGAACCGAAAAAGAAAAATATTCATCGAAAGAAGAAATTAAAGATTTAATTAAAAACGTAGACGGTGAAAAAATTACCGCTTATGTAGATAAGGCCATTACCGAACCTTTAATGTCAGCCATGCCTTCCAAAGGACAAATTGTAAAAGAAGAACAAAATAATGGAGTAACCGTATGGACTCTCTCAAATGGTGCAAAAGTCGTGATCAAACCAACCGAATTCAAAGATGATGAAATACTGATTTCAGGATTTGCACCTGGCGGCAATTCAGTAATAGACAATAAGTACATTCCTGAAATTAAACTACTGAGTAAGGATTTTGAAATGATTATGGGAGAATCTGCACTTTCAACAGGTGGCTTGGGCAAATTTAGCAAAACAGATTTGAAAAAGGTTCTTTCGGGTAAAAATGTCAGCATGAATTTTACCATCGATACATACAATGAAGAGATTTCAGGTAAATCGAACGTGAAAGATTTAGAAACCGCCATGCAGTTACTTTATCTTAATTTCACTGATGTTCGTAAAGATCAGGCAGCCTATTCGTCTTTTGCTTCCCGAACCAAAGGAATATTATCTAATTTCAGTAGCAACCCGATGATAGTTTTCTCTGATTCCGTTATGAGTTCCTTATACAAAAACAATCCACGCGGACGCTTCATTACCGCAAATGACATAGAAACTGCCAATTACGATAAAATGCTGGAATTATACAAAAATCGTTTTGCAAATGCCGGCAACTTTGTCTTTACTTTTGTTGGAAATGTAAAACCGGAAGTTTTGAAGCCTATGGTGGAGCAGTATATAGCCTCTCTGCCTTTCGGTTCAGAAAAAGTTACATTTAACGGTAAAGCCATGCAGACAAGGAAAGGGAAGTTCAACAATAATTTCATTCACCCGTTGGAAACCCCAAAAGCTACTTCAGCAATAATTTTTTCCGGGAAACTAAATTACAATTTACAGAATAAAATACAATTGGATGCCTTGAAACAAATCATCGATATAGTATTAACAGATAAAATCCGTGAAAAATTGGGAGGCACATACGGTGTACAAGTAACATCTGAGCTGGAAGAAGCCCCTGAAGGTAATTTTAATATTCAATTGGTATTTGATACTGATCCTGAACGCAGGGCAGAATTAGTAGAAGCAATTAATGGTGCAATCAGTGATATTCAAAAGAATGGTCCAAGTGCTGAAAACGTTCAGAAAGTTAAAGAATTTACAACCAAACAACATGCTGACGATTTAAAGGTAAACTCTTATGTAATAGACGTGCTGAATAACCAGTACAGATACAAAGCTGATTTTGATACAAATTATCAACAATATGTCGATCAGCTTTCTGTCAGTTCGTTAAAGAAATTTGCCCAAAATACATTTGGACAGGGTAACAGAATAGAAGTATCCTTAAGCAGCAAATAAATACTGCAATTTGCTTTAAATTAAAAAGAGAGGCTGTTACTTTTGACAGTCTCTCTTTTTAATTATTTAAGTTTCGCATGTATAATTAAGCCGTCATTTGGGTCTATCCCAAATTTTGTGTAAATGAAAAAATGGTCGGGCGTTTCATCAAGGTGATGGAGGCCAAAGTCCACGACAAGAACTTTCTAAAGTCACTGGATTTTTAAAATGAATAGTTTAATCCTATGCCCAAATTCAAAGGATCGTATGGCAATTCACTATCTGTTTTGAACAACTTAAAAAGTGCCCCATATCCAACTTTAGTCGAAAACTTTAATCTCTTTCCTCCAAATCGGACAAAGGCCTGTGGTTCAATCAACAAACTATGATTCTCAACAATCGATATCTGCATAGGATCGTAATAATTGTGATTATTCAACCTACCAGCGCCAATATAACCAGCCTTTAATCCTACACCGAAATCCATATTGGCAAATCGGCATCCAGTTTTACCGTAATTGAGTTGAGTGAATATCTGATGATAATTACCAGTCAAATTTCCAAGATTTGCATCATTATAAGCATCTCCATCACCAAAACCCGCACCATTATACCATTCAAGAACACGATTGTCACTCAATGACTTATACAATCCCAAGGCACCTTGAACATAGAATCTGCCATCTTCGGAAATTTTTGCAAAGGTCTGCACAGCTATATGATTAGTCAAACCGTATGAAACAGTTGAATAAACAGATGGTGGAATTGATCCACCAACATCAACACGCAAATCTTTCTCACTCTTTATCAAGGGCATATCAACTAATGTAGGTTGATAAAATCCACAGCTTATGAGCAACGGAAAAATCAAAAAACCAAGAATTCTTGTTGTTACCTTCATTTTACAAATATTTGTTCTAACAATAAGATGGATTTCTTAATCATAATGTTACAACCAACTTGATCATGGCAAATATCAGAGCTGAATTCATTGGCCAAAAAAATCAGTCATTTGATGAGATTTGCAGTTCTTTATTTGATGAATGTACCGATGAA
>JBAYMP010000121.1:0-3837 GCA_041663505.1 Bacteroidales bacterium
CTGCGATCAGTGCGGATGATTTTACGCCCAATGCTTCATATAATGGATTCTGCGCCATCTGCTGATTCAGTGTGTTGATCTTGGCAACCATAGCGGATTGCGCCCTGAATTGTTCTGCGGCTGACGTTGCGGCGGTCTGTGCAATTTTCTCATAGGCGAGGACGGCCTTATTCGCCATCATCTGAAATACAGCATCAGACTTCGCACCAAGCGCCCGCCAGTTGGTTTCAATCTTCTCAGCGGCTTGCGTGGATGATTTGAGTAGGTTCTGCTGACCCTTTTCAAATTTATCCCAGTCGAGATTTAGCTCGACGAATATTGTCCCTAATCTGCCATCTGCCATTACAGCACCCCACCGTTGGCGATCTTTTTTGTAATATCCGTCTTTATTTTATGGAATGTAGGTCTCAGGAAAGGTTGCGCTGCCGCAGGACCACCCCATCCAGTAGATGAAGTTCCCCTTTCCACCATAAACGCCCAATATATCTTAAAATTTCCTGCATATACGCGGATTGAAGCAGATGCGTCATCGTTCTTGTTGACACGGCGAATTGTATTTTTTAAATCCCCCGGCTCCCTCCCGGTCCATCTCTTGTCCGTATGGAAGGCGACGAGCTTTCCTTTTTTATCTCCGGTACTGGGTGTGAAAGAAACATCCGCGCTTGCCCACCCTGGGGGCCTGAATATGTTTGTTTTACCTGGGGGTGGACATGCCAATTTCGCTCCTTCGACGACCTGATCCATGACGGCATTTGCGTTGTCATAAGCCTGTTCTTCAATGGCCTTGAAAATCTCTTTGCTGTGCCAATTTTCAATTCTCATTTATCCAACTCCTTGGTGGCTCAGTCCTTCGCCATAATCCGGTCCAGATGCCACCGGGACAGCCTCATTACTTTGTCAAAACACCCCTGCCGATCCTTGATCCCGTAAAGGTCTATCGCCGCGTGGACCGCCAGTTGGTTGATGTCTATCGGGCCACTCGGTCCCATGATGAGTTGGTTCTGCGTCAAGAAAAATACACGCACCGCATCATGGTTTTCTTTTAGCAACTCCACACGGCAGTCATCGCAAGGAGGGTCGCCGTCAACCCCCCTCGCGTTCCTGTCTTTCCACATTTCCCGGCACTGATCGCACCTTGTCAGGACTGTGCCGTCGTCTAAGGTTTTCTTGGATGAAGACTCAAGGAAGATCGTCTCCACCCCGTCAATCAGTTTTTTGCTTCTTTCACCTTTGCCGTTTCCTTTGCTTCCCCGATCAACTGCAAGCATCTCCCGACGAACCGTGAAAACAGGGGATTGTTCATCAGCTTCATCTTGTTTTCGAGGGTAACGGGAATCTGTTTCCCGTTCACGTCAAGAATATCCTTGAAATCCATGATCGCGTGATCCCAGATCATCTCGCGCTCTTTCTTTTCCTGTGCCGGGGTCTGGTCGAAGTAAACGATCCGTTCCATTGAGCGGGTCTTGGGATTGAATACATTTTCGCTTACTCGTTTCCGCGTTTCAGACTGAATCTTCTCCAAAACATCCGGGTCGGCAGTCCTCAAACAGACGGACCCCGCCCCCGGTTCTGGATCAAAATACTCAATCTCGCCATCCTGCTTGATCTTGCTCCCGAAAAAGGGGAACCACTCACCCGCGCCGATATTAATGTCAAAAAACATTTGCAGCCTTGCCTTTCTGTCCAATTATGGACTGCTTAAAAGTTAATTAGGTCAAATACATGAACGCGCCGCTGACCTTGCCTTCAAATGAGGTCTTTGCCGATCCGTTCCGGTCTGCTTCAACCTTCCCCGCCGAGGTCATGAGGATGTTTCCCGAAGTCCCGACATGGAGATAGGAATTCGAGTTAATCCAGAACAGAAGCCCGGAAGTCGTGGACCCGTTCAGCTTCGTGCCAGCATTAACGCATGACTGAAGCGTGGTCTGCTGCGGGTCCGTGGGGTCATAGGACACATCCGAAAGAGAGATGGTCCCGCCGTCCGCCGAGCCGAATTCATACACGTCAATATCAACTCCAAACTCACTGACATCGACCGTTTTACGGGTTGCACCGGAAATGCTGTATTTCCCCGCACCTAAAATTTTGCTTGTAATTCCTAACGTCACGCGCTGAAATGAACCGCTTAAAGTTGTTGCCCTATCTCCTGCCATTTTTCATTCCTCCTAAAATTTGTTAAATTGTTGGTCTTGGGGCCATAAAAAAACGGCAACAGAATAAGGGGGATAGCCCTATCCGGCTGCCGTTCTTTTACGCTTGCGTCCTCGCTCAGTTGGCCGACCTTGCGAAGAACCCTAATTTTTTAGCTACGCGACCCTCTTTACCGCCTTAATGCCCGCCTTTATGTTGCATCTTAAATGAGCCAACTGAACATTGCCTTCCGTATGTGAACCACCAACAGCGATAGCGATAACATGGTCAAGACTTGCGCTCAGCGGATTCGGATATTTTAATCCATTGTCAACAGGCTCTTGGCATATCTGGCAAATCCAATTATCTCGCTCGTAAATCTCCATGCTATTTATCTTTTCGTAATCCCGGTCATGTTCTCTTGCGCGGCGTCTATGCTTAACGTCCCTTCGATTTTCCGGGTGCGTGTGATTCCATTTTACTTTTATTTCCTTTGCCCTATCTGGATGATCTGCGTACCATTCCTTATTTCGCTCCCGTAATTTACTTATGTTTTTTAAGTAACTGATATGTTTTATTTCTTTTACTCTTTCTGGATGAGCTAACTGCCATTGTTTATTTCTCTCCAGCACTACTTCTGGACATTTGGTGTAGTTCGTTTTAGCCCGAGCTTTCGTTCTTTCGGTATTTTTTAAGTAATATTGGTGTTTATATTCCTTTAGTCTTTCTGCATTTTCTACTCGGTATATGCGCTGTTCTTCCTTTATTCTCTCTGCGTTTTTTAAATACCACTGATGATTGGCTTCTTTCTTCCGCAAGTTCTTCGCTTCCATCGTCAACTCTTCGCTCATAGCTCTGCAAACCCCAACGCCTCTGCCTTCTTCTCTTTTGCCATCTGCATGGCGCACCAGAGTTTGTGCGTTGCATCCGTCACGACCATTGTCGCAAGGTGGCCGATCTCGACGGAGGTATCGACGTAAATATCATATCCTGCATCCTTTAAATCAATGCACAGACCAATATCCTCACCCAAAATGCCGCCGTTTTCATTCTTGCGGAACTTAAACCACGGATACGGGAGCTTTCTGAATATTTCCATGTCGTAAAGGATACAGCCCGTTCCGGTCGCGTCCACGGAAACCAATGATCCTGGCTCATAATCCCCTATGTTCATTGGCGTAGGGACGCCATCGATAACTCTTAACATGATGGGGTCGAATGGCATGTACCTCCTGTTGACCTTGCCTGCCACAACCGGCAATTTATGGGCAAGTAATTTAGGGATAGTATCAACTGGGTATATCTGATCCACGTCACACATCAGGAGGTGGGTGCATCCTTCCATTAAAGCCTTTTCGACAAGATCATTCCTGAGCGTATCTATCGGACCGTTATCAGCATGTATAAAGATGTAGCTCGGTTTATCCATCAACGTGAATGAGTAAAAGAAACTCGATGGGATAAAAGGAAATGAGCACGGTACGCCTATTCCGAGATTGAAATTACTTACGATCATCCATTTACCGCCTTTCCAAACTCAAAGAGTTTTTCAACATCCCCTGACATGAGAATCGGGATTGCTTCTCTGATTATATCTTCCGGCCAATCCCACCATTTCAATTCCACCAACTGCCTGATGGTCCCCAACGGAAACCGGATCTTCTTGAATGTAGCCGGGTTGCCAGCGGTGACGGAATAAGGCACAAC
>JBAYMP010000122.1:0-3834 GCA_041663505.1 Bacteroidales bacterium
CGTATTTTCATGACGTAACAGAATCAGGAGATTTATCCTTTGAATTTTCAATTGGAAAATATGATCTTGAGCTAAAGGCAAAAATGCAGGGCGGAACATACACGCCTGCTGTGCCAGGAACCACAGAACCACTTGTAGTAGCAGAAGAGGCTAAATGGGTACCGGCAGTTGACAAGACTCCTATTTACTTAGCTTTTAAGGCAACTACGGTTGATAATGTAAAGATTATATTCCCTAAAGCAATGGTATTATCAAACACCAAGGCGAACAAAAAGGCTCAGGGAATGGCAGTAAAGGCAGTAGCTGAAACACCGGATGACTCTTCATTGAGCATTGAGCAATGGGGTGACGGTAACCTAACAGCAACAGCGTAACATTTTATCGGGGAGGGTAACTCCTCCCCTTTATTTATTATGGAAAACCAAGCAGCACAATTGGTTTCGGGTGAGTTGTTAGGTAACAACTATGCTCTAATTAATATAGGAATAAAGACCGTTCCTGTATTCCCTTTGAGGATAAAGGAGCTTTGCAGGGTGTTTGACCGCACGGCAAGGATAGATATTTCAAAGGCTAAAGAAGCGGGTAATGAGTGGCAGATGATGTGTGAGCTCGTTCCATACAGTCCACAGATGATTGAGGCGATAAGCCATGCAATAGTGAGGGATGAGCGGTTCAGGAGGGTTAAGTTATACAAGGTTCGCAGGGAATTGCAGAAGTGCACTTCCGAACAGCTTTTACAGAATTTTAAAAAGGTCATGGACCTGAGTGGGGCAAAGGATTTTTTTCAGTGTGCTGCCTTGATGTCGGGGGCAGCGGAGATAATAGCAAAACCAAAGGAAACAGAACAATAGCTGGTCAGATAGCAACCTTCATTGAGGGGTTGCATTTGAGTTACAGAGAGGTTTTCGAGGTCATTCCATACCGACAGCTTTTATTGATGTCAGCGGACAAGCTTTCTGTTGACTACAGCGAGAAAGGGGAGGGAGAGAAAGAAGAGAAAATAGAAGTAATCTCCGGAGCGGAGATGTTAAAACGAAAATTAAATGGCTAATATCAAGTTCAACATACAAGCGGATTACGAAAAGGTAATTAAATTACGTGAGGAAATTGTTAATCTTCTGGCAGTTCTAAATTCTCAAGGTAACGCCAAGGGGATGGATGAGGTAGTGAAGAAGTTAAACAGTACACAAAAGGAACTTGATACAACCATACAAAAGACTGCCAAGGCCGAGGCGGCAATAGTTCAGACAGGGAAGGCTGGCTCTGCTGCTACGAAATCAATAGCTAACTCTATAAAATCAAATATATCAACTATTGAGGATACAATAAACTCACTTGGCCGTCAGATAATAGAGAAAAAGGCACTTATCAGGGAGATTACAAATGATTCCGCGAAGTTAAAGTCTGTTTATAATAATTCTTATGGGTCTAAAAAAACGGAATCTCTTATTGAGTACAAAGGTTCACAAAGAGCATTAAAAGAAGAACAGGCAGCTTTAGCGGGGTTACAAGCCGAGCAGGGACGGGCTAAGATAAAGGTCAAGGAGCTCAATCAGGAGTTTAAACGATACGATGACACCCTGAAAAAAACATCTTCATCAACCGACCAGTTAAAATCACTGTTCTTGAAATTAGGGGGTGTTTACATTTTCAAGGAACTGGGTCAGAAAATCATCGAGACCACAGGACAGATACAGATGCTCAACGTGTCGTTCACCACCCTCTTGCAGTCCAAGGAAAAGGCAGATGCGTTGATGGCTCAGATAATCCAAACCGCAGTAGCAACACCTTTTCAGCTTACTGACCTTGCCACAGGAGCAAAACAACTTGTTGCTTATGGTTTTGCAGCCGAAGAGGTAAACGGTACGTTATTAAGATTAGGTAATGTGGCAGCAGCTTTAGGGCTTCCTTTAGAAAGGCTTACTTACCTATACGGAACCACAAGGACACAGGGGCGGTTATATCAAAGAGATATGCTTCAGTTCACCACATCAGGTATTCCTGTTTTACAGGGGTTGGCCAATATGTACGGCAAGTCCACAGCAGAGATAAATAAGATGGTCTCCGCAGGAAAGATTGGTTTCCCTGAGGTACAGAAGGTGTTCGAGCAGATGACCAACAAGGGTGGTAAGTTCTACAACCTGATGCAGGAACAGGCCAAAACTATCCCTGGGAAGATCTCCAACCTGAAAGATCAGATAACCATGATGACGAACAATATAGGTTCATCACAAAAAGGATTGATAAACGGCACTATCTCGGCAACTTCGTTCATGGTTGGTCACTACGAACAGGTTGGCAAGTCTATCATGGGCCTTGTTGCTACTTATGGAATTTACAAGACCGCTGTGCTGGTCGCAGCAGCTGTGAACGGAACATTAGCTAAAAGCAATCTTTCGGTCATTACAAGCTTCAACAAGGTAAAAAAGGCCGTTATAGCCCTCAATTCTTTCATATTGACAAATCCTTATGTAGCCCTTGGGGCAGCGGTAGCTACTCTGGCCGTGGGACTATGGGCGTTGAGCGATTCAACCACAGCACAGGAGAGAGCGCAGAAATCACTTAATGAAACCCTTGAAGCTACAAAACAGGCGAAAGAAGGGATACTGGCCGATGCAATGGGGTTAGTGAATAAGATAAGAAGTGAGACAAGTTCAGTTTACGAACAGGTAAAGGCTTGGGAAGAACTAATAAAGAAATATAAGTTTTTCAGCAAGTATTCCTTAAATGATATCCTTAAGATGTCGGATAAGGATAAAGATAAATTGTTCTCCACTTATTCGCAAAAAATAGATAAGGAACAGGCTCAAGAAAATTACGATACAGCGAAAAAAGAGTTGGCTGACTTAGAAGAGAAATTGACAAAGCCTCATTTTCTTTATCATAAAACAGAAAAAAATTTTGTGGATAAAAAGATTGAGTTGCAAGGGTATCAAAAAGAGTTAGAAGAAATTGAAAGTATAACAAAAAAGATTGATTTCCTTTCTTTATCACCGGAAAAACAAAAAAATGTTTATCAAGAAAAAAAAGCAACTCTTATAGCAGAGAAGAATCTCCTAACAAACGATCCAATTTTAAACAAAGATAAAGGGATCTCGTTTATTCCGTCCGCATTGGATTTGGAGCTGAATGTGATTAATCAACAACTCGATGAAACAGAAAAAGTACTTGACGGATTCCGCACAAAGGACTCTGTAAAATCAAAAGGTTATTGGGAAAAACAAAAGAAAGATGCCGAAGAAGCTATAAATGACATAGCTGAAACCATAAGCGATAAAGATTTTGCCAACCTGAAGGCGGGAAAAACGAAAGGCATAGATGCTGATTTGGTAAAGAAATACAAAACCGAAAGAGAAAAATTGTCACAGGCTGAGGGGGTTTTGGGTATCTATGGTAATGGTAAAGCTGCTGAAAAGGCAGCAGAGGAAGCAGCGAAAGAGGCCGATAAATACTCTGAACAACTGATTAAAGATACCGAGGATGAGATAAAACTCCGTAAAGCCCTGTATAAAGAAATTGAACAAGCAGATGTTGATTCAATGAAAGAGGGGTTTGATAAGGAGATGGCCCAACTCGCACTCAACCATGAAAACAAGCTGCAGGAGATAAAGGATAAGGCAAAAGAGCTTCTGGAAGCTGAAAACAAGGTAGCCAAGAGCGAATGGTTAAAAAAGGGAGGCAAAGAAGCCGAGTTCAAACCATCAACCACGTTGAGCGCATACAGTCAGTCGGGGATTGACTCTTATACCCTTATCGAGAACAATACATATCTGAAAAACCAAACAAAACTCTGGCAAGATTCGCTTGACAAGTACAAGGATTTTACGGAAAAGA
>JBAYMP010000123.1:0-3816 GCA_041663505.1 Bacteroidales bacterium
GATTTCACAAAGCAGCATATCGAAGCAGTTCTTTCTCATCCGCTTGTAGACACAGAGGCTATATACAGGGCTGGATTCACAGTTGTTTTAGACGCTGTTAACTCAGTAGGAGGCATTGTAATGCCTGCTCTTCTGGAGGCTTTAGGTGTAGCATGCGTCGGTATCAACTGTGATCCTACAGGTCATTTTTCTCACAATCCCGAACCACTTCCGGAACATCTCACTGAATTATCTTCAAAAGTTATTTCAGAGGGGGCAGATTTAGGAATTGCGGTAGATCCAGATGTCGACAGACTTGCCTTTATCTGCGAAGACGGGACTCCTTTTGGCGAAGAGTACACATTAGTTGCCGTTGCAGATTATGTGCTCAGTAATAAAAAGGGAAATACTGTCTCAAACCTCTCTTCCTCCAGAGCATTGAGGGATATTACCGAGGGTGCCGGTTGCAACTATTATGCATCACCGGTTGGCGAGGTAAATGTTGTCAAAGAGATGAAACATGTCTCGGCGGTGATCGGAGGCGAGGGAAACGGAGGTGTTATAATTTCCGATCTCCACTATGGCAGAGATGCTCTTATCGGCACTGCACTCTTCTTAAGTTCTCTGGCCCATAAACAATGTAACGTTACCGAACTGAAGAGAATTTATCCTCTCTATTATATCTCTAAAAACCGGATTGATCTTTCGCCAAAAGTGAATGTAGACGAGATTCTACTTAAAATCAAAGAGGTATATAAAGATTACCGGGTTACAGATATCGATGGTGTAAAGGTGGACTTCGATAAGGAGAAGAAGTGGGTACATCTCAGAAAATCCAACACTGAGCCAATCATCAGGATCTATGCAGAGGCCCCGTCTCAAGAGTCTGCCAATGATATTGCCAAAGAGGTAATTGATAGAATTCACAAAATCATAAAATAATTTTGAGCATTATGTTTTCGTTCAGAACAACTCCCCTGTCGGAACAACCAGATACCATACTTAGAAGTGGGAAATTGGCACTACTATGCAACCATGTCGCATGGCACCCTGAAACTGGTGAGTATCTATTTGAGACTCTCGCAAACAAAGGTGTTCTAAAAAGAGTCTTTATGCCTGAACATGGTCTGTTCGGCGAACTGCAAGACCAAGTAAAACTAGACAAAACAGAGATCTACAAAGAGTTAGGTTTGGGAAAATGTGAATTTATTTCGCTATACGGTTCGTCTGAAGATTCTCTGACTGTTCCTGTAAATAAACTGAAAGATATTGACGGTTTGATTATCGAGTTGCAGGATGTGGGTGCCAGATATTATACATTCAACTCAACAATCTTTAATCTTTTCAAACTCCTCAAAAAGGAGAATCTCAACCTTCCGGTCTATGTTATTGATAGGATAAATCCGGCAGGACGTCAGGTTGAGGGAACAATGTTACGTGCAGAATATGCTTCATTCATAGGAATTGAGGGGATAACTCACAGGCATGGTCTCACCATTGGCGAATTTGCCTATATGATGTATAACGAAATAAATGCCAAATTCCCTCTTCATATAATTTCATACGGGTCCGAGAAAGTTTCAAAAGATCTTATGCCATGGAGCATTCCTCCTTCTCCAAACATACCGGGTCTCTTTACCTGCCATTTTTACAGTGGGCAGGCTCTTTGGGAAGGGACAAATATTAGTGAAGGCAGAGGAACTACCCGTCCTTTTGAGCAGTTTGGTGCCCCCTTTATGAATAGTCTCATAAGTTACAATCGTAAAAATGGTTATAAAAACTGGAATGATCCAAAGAACCCCATTTACGACCCTGCAGTATATATCCGTTGGCAAAAATTCATTCCTGTTTTTCATAAGTATATGGGTGAAACATGCTTTGGGTTCCAGTTAATACCCGTTCCGGGAATACAATATCATTCACTGGCACACAATTTGCGCATTATCCGTTTCGTAGCTGACAATTGTAAAGAGTTTTCATTCCTGCAAGGCAAATATGAGTCCGGTAACGACAAAAGTGCAATTGAATTACTTCTCGGAGACAAGCTCCTTATAGACTATGTAAAAGGAGAACAAGAGTGGGAAGATGTCAAGGAACACATGAAGGTAGAGGAGCAGAAGTGGATCAGAAAAGTAAAGAAGTTTCTTCTTTACGACGAGCAAATGTTCAGATGCAAATAGAAAAAAATCAAAAATAATTTAGAATTAAAATGGCAAATCCGGTTTTAAGTGAAAAAGTTTTTAGGAACACTGTAACAACAGAGAGTACAGGTGTTATGACAGTTCAGGGGACTGCAGTAAAGGCCCTTATACTGATTTTTATGGTGCTTGCAGGTGCAATATACACTTGGAAAATTGCTTATGAAGCCATCAATCCTGCCTCAATCCAGCCTTGGATGTGGGGTGGCGCAATCGGAGGCTTCGTCGTTGCAATGATAATTAGTTTTAAACCAGTCTGGGCACAGTATCTTGCTCCTATATATGCAGTTCTTGAGGGTTTATTTCTTGGAGGAATTTCGGCGATTTTCAGCCAGGCATTTGCCACAACTGCTCCCGGAATTGTAATGAATGCCACATTGCTCACTATACTCACAGCAGTGGTTATGCTACTAATATACAGAACAAAAATCATTAAGGTAAATGGCAAATTTGCAAGAGTAATGTTGATTGCAGTAGGAACAATTGCGCTATATTACTTTGTTACAATTATCCTTGGATTATTTGGCGTTAACCTTACCATGCTGCACGACAGCGGACCATTAAGTATTTGTATAAGCCTCGTAATCGTCGGTTTTGCCGCCTTTAGTCTGCTGCTGGACTACAACTTCATTGAAGAAGCATCTGCACAGGGTGCTCCTAAATATATGGAGTGGTACGGAGCGTTTGGACTTATGGTTACATTAGTATGGCTGTACCTTGAAATATTGAAGCTACTGGCAAAATTTGCAGGTAACAGAAATTAATTTTGGTTGTAAATAAATATTTTGTATTTTTGCGACCCCATAATAATAAAAAATTTATTGAAATGAAGAAAGGAATCCATCCCGAAAACTACCGTCTTGTAGCTTTCAAGGATATGTCTAACGAACACGTATTTATTACCCGTTCGTGTGTTAACACCCGAGAAACAATCGTTCACGAAGGAGTTGAATACCCTGTGGTAAAGGTCGAAATTTCAAATACATCACACCCGTTCTATACAGGAAAGATGAAACTTGTAGACACTGCTGGTCGTGTAGACAAATACCTAAACAGATACAAAAAGATTCAGAAATAATCTTTTTAATACGCGCTACAAAAAAAGAGATCCTTCCGGGTTTCTTTTTTGTTTATATATATATTTATCAGATTGCTCAATGTCCTGCTAATGTGGACGATAGAGAACCTCTTACCAGAGAATCGTTTATCAAAAACATCCATGGAAAACTTTGTGGAGACAAGGGTTATATTTCACAGAAACTCTTTGACCACCTGTTTGTCAATGGGATACAACTGATAACCAAGATGAGCGTTGCTGACAAAGTTCTCATCTTTCAAGAGTTATCAGAACAAGCGGAGTTATATGAAAGGATCAACCGGAGAGTAGATGTGATGATTGAAAATGGTTTTCTTGAAGAGGCAGAAACCCTTTATGAGTTCAGGGATAGGCCTGCTTTAAAAACTGTCGGTTACAAAGAATTGTTTGACTATCTGGACGGAAAACATTCTCTGGACAAAGCTGTAGAATTAATTAAGCGGAACACCAGGAGGTATGCAAAAAGGCAGATTACCTGGTGGCGACGGAGTTAATGAGTCCAATGGACTTTATGCTCCTTCTCTTTGGTGCAGTATATGGTAC
>JBAYMP010000124.1:0-3774 GCA_041663505.1 Bacteroidales bacterium
CAAGCACTTCCGCACACACATCAGGGACTACTCGTGGCTGGAGCGGTTGAAGGCCGCTGCCATGACCGTGAAGACCGGCCTCGTCCTTGAGCTGGACTTGCTGAACCCCGTGCCGAGCCTCATCAACGTAGCCATCAGGAGAGCGGAGGAGAAAGAGGCTGCCAGGAGAGCCGAGTCTAAAAAAAACTGAAGAGAGACAGAACGAAGGGAGAACGAACGATGACTTGCGTGTACCTGAACGAACAGTTGTGTCTGAAGGGGTCCGGTGACGCCTGCTGCAACTGCAAGGACAAGCTGGAGGTCAACGACCCGAAGTTCAACGAGAAATGGATCGACCCCCTCGTGATCCTGAACAGGAGGCGGGAGCCATGCAACGAGTCGATCCGGGATCTGCTGGCCGGTGGCTCCGCCTTCCTCATGGGTGGTGGACCCTCGGCCAACGACCTCCCTTTGGAGCAGTTGTCCCGCCGCGGCCTCTGGACGATGTGCGTCAACAACTCGGCCGGCCACCCCCGTATCAGGCCCCAGGCATTCGTCTGCTCCGATCCGCCGAAGAAGTTCAGTCACTCGATCTGGCTGGACCCGGCCATCATGAAGTTCGTGCCCACGGCCAAGCTCAGCGGACGACGTTCCAGACTGCGGAGGAAGATGCCCGACGGGACCTTCGCCGACCTGACCAAGGCTTCCAACACCTGCCCCAACGTCTGGGCCTTCCAGCGGTGGAGCTGGCTGTGGCCCGACGACCGCTTCTTCTCCACGGACGGGGCCTGCTGGGGCAACCACGGGGCCGGTACGGAGAAGACGGGGCAACCCAAGACCGTCTGCACGATGCTGCTGGCCCTCCGCCTGCTCCGGTTCCTGGGGGCCAGGCGGGTGTATCTGATCGGCGTGGACTTCAAGATGGCCCCCGACTACGGCTACTCCTTCGGCCAGGCCAGGGACGCCGGGGCGTCGGCCAGCAACAACGCCCAGTTCTCGGTGGTGAACAAGTGGCTCGTAGAGATGCAGCAGGGCGGGGTGTTCGAGCGGTTCGGCATGGAGGTCTACAACTGCTTCGAGTTCAGCGGTCTGAGGGCCTTCCCCTACGTCCCGTTCGAGCAAGCAGTAGAGGAGGCTAAGGGGATCGTGGAGGACAAGCCGGACCTGTCGGGCTGGTACGAGAAGTGACGTATTTCGAGTTTATCCCGCAATCGCTATAATATGGTAGGTATTACTTTTCAACACAACATGAGAATTGGAGGATGCCAGGATGGGAACGATTAGAATTGGAGTGCGTGCGAAGTGCAAAGTCACCGGCATGGTGGGGATCATCACCGGCCACACCGAATATCTCAACGGCTGCGTGCAGTGGCTCCTGCGACCACCCGTCGGAGCCGACAACAAGGTCCCGGATGGATTGTGGATCGACGATGGTTACTTGGAGTACGTGGACGAGGGAATCTCCAAGCCGGAGAAGAGCAAGCCCATCGTCGGCGGAGACTTGCCGGCACCGACCTCGTACCGCGGGTAGAATCCACAACGAAGGGTGACTACTTCCATGACTCATCCAGAGAACGGGACGATTCAGGGCAAGATCTGGGGTCAGACGGCCAAGGTGTTCGCCTTCAACGGGGTGTCGGCCCACTGGATCAAGGTCAAGCGGGGCGGGTTCTGCTCGAAGCATACCCACGAGCACAAGTGGAACCGGTTCGTGGTCTTGTCTGGCCGACTGAGCGTGAAGATCTGGCAGAACGGGACTCCTGATGAAACGATAATTGAGGAGGGTGGAGTCACCGATGTTCCCCCCGGGGTCCGCCACGAGTTCGAGGCATTAACCGACGTGGTGGCATTGGAATTCTACTTCACGATCTTGGCCGACGAGGACATCGACCGGCACGGTACGGTGGGAGGGGTGAGAGAATGAACCTTGATTACACCACGGTCGTTGGGGTTGATGAGCGGCACCTCAGGCAGTTGGCCATGACCTGGCCGACATGGAGGAAGAACAAGCCGAGCCTACTCTGTCACCCGATGATCGTCTTCATCGACAGAGATCAAGTGACTCCCGAAGAGGTGTCCCTGCTGGTCGATCATCCAAATCTGCTCATCGTCCGATGGCCGCCTCCCGGGATAACCTTCGCCGGAAGGGAAGACGACAAGTGGACGAACCCCCAGCGGCACAAGATGCTGGCTGGATTCGTCCACGTCCCGGCATTCTTCGTCAAGACCCCTTGGTGGCTGAAGCTCGACTGCGACGTGATAGCCACTGGCAAGGACGACTGGATCGACGAGAGATGGTTTGAGGGCAATCCCGCGATCGTCAGCCAGCCGTGGAATTTTACGAAGCCCCCGGGACAAATGTTGCAGTTGGATGAGTGGATTGAGGTCAACAGCCTAGCCTTCCCGGATGCTAGCAACCTGGCCTTTCCGATCCCTCCCCTGAACATGATTCCGAAGCCCGGGGCCGACCGTATCGGGCACAAGCGGATCATCAGCAATGTCGCCTTCTTCAATACGGACTTCACCAGAAAGTGCTCTACCTTCTGTACCTCGACCTGTGGTCTCTGCCAGATCCCCGTCCCCAGCCAGGACGGCACGATGTGGTACTTGGCCAAGCGGATGGGCAGGGGGATCGTCAGGGTGCAGATGAAGTCCCTGGGTTGGCAGGTGTGGTCAACCGAGGCAAACATCAGGAAGTACAGCGAGGAGGCGATGAAGTGAGTATACTGTATCCAGAAACAAAGGGGGAAGCTTCCAAGTGGCCCAACGAGAAGCTCCTCGATTCCTATGCTTTGATAGTGTTTGGAGTCGCTTGTGCATCAATGCGTAGAAGCGACAAGTATGATGGAATCGTGAAGATGATTCGCTCTGAAATTCTTAAAAGGATGAAGGAGGCGATGCGGGATGGCTAGCTACCTTCTGCGCAGATCCGGGATCGCCGTTGGCTTGGTGGCCGAAGTCCTTGGCTGGAGGGCCGATCTGGTGATACAGGTCGGGGTCGGCAACCGTCACCAGGAGGTCGATGTCCTGTCCAGCGAATGGCCCGGAGTTCGGTTCGTCGGCTACGAGCCACACCCGGGCATCATCAAGGGATTGCGGGATGAATACCCCGGAGAGATCCATCAGTTGGCCATGTCAGACTTCAACGGCCCCGGGGTTCTCTTCGCTAAGAAGTGCCATGGGGACGGATCGTCCCTGGTTCCCACCTCCGATCCGAACATCCTCACCTTCGAGGTCAGGGTAAGGACCCTGGATTCGATGTTCTGCGAAGAAGAGATCAGGGCCATGCTGAACGAAAGAATCCTGCTCTGGGTGGACTGCGAGGGGCGGGAGCTGGAGGCACTCAAGGGTGGGGAGAAGATACTGAGATTAGTGGATGTGGTCAACGTCGAGATGACCTCCCATCCACCGGAGCCCGGATGGAGTAAGACCACCGACATCCATTCGTATCTGGTTGAGCAGGGCTTCATGGCCCAGTGGGTTCACACGCAGAGAATAGGAGCGGGGCAGACGGACTTCGTCTACGTGAGGCCCCAACTGTTCAAGCCTGACTACTGCTGCTTTCCATGGGAAGTCGAACGATTCAATGAAATGAGGAGGACATAGTGATGCGAACCGTATGCTACCTGATGAGCCACCCGGCCCACCTGCCCTACCTGACCGTCAGCCTCCTGTCGTTGAGAAGGTATTGGGGAGGACCGATCGTAGTGATGGCCTGGAGGGAATCCTGGGGGATCGTCGAGCGGATGTCCAGGGACCCCCACCTGGAATTCTCCGCCGTGAAGCGTGAGCCGG
>JBAYMP010000125.1:0-3757 GCA_041663505.1 Bacteroidales bacterium
AGCGGTGCGGATGCGCAGTACCTCCCCGAAGTGTTGCGGGAAGACCCGATTTATTACGCCGTGGCACAGGCGTTCAAGCGCCGGAAGATGTACAATCAGGCGAACATGTACGAGACGCTGTTCCGGAATCTGGTGATGTTCCACCGTCAGGACTTGTACGACAAGCCGGTTGACTCGATGGACATGATGCAGTGGCCGGATTACACGCAGGTCCAACAGTGATGTGCCAAGGGAGGATGATACATAATGGCTGAGTATCCCGTCTATACCAAAGCCGCGCTGCTGACAGAGGCGAGAACCCTGCTGAATGAGCCGGTAGAGCATAAATGGCTGGACACGGAACTGAACGGGTGGATTGACCGGGGCGCGCGGAAGTTGTCACAGATTACGCTGTGCGTGCCGGACAAGGACACCATTACGACCGTGGCGAGTGTGTATTGCTACACCCTGACCGTGCCGTTCATCAAGGTACATTCGGTGCTGTACAACAACCGGGGGCTGCAACGGGTGACGGCGCTGAACTTCGGGCATCCGAACGCGCCCGCCGCGTCGAATACCGCGCCGAAGCAGTATTACCATTTCGGGCAGCACCTGTATCTGTGGCCGTCTCCGGCGGTGGGCCTGAGCGTGTACGTGTACGGGGCGCGGTCGGCAACAAGGTATGTTGACGACTACTCCGGTACGGACACATCGCCCTCGAAGTACGAGTTGCCGAACGCGGTGCAGCCGTATGTGCTGGACTACGTGCTGGCGTGCGCCTATGCCAAGGCCGGAACGCACTCGCTGGCCGGATACCATTTCTCGCAGTTCTTGAATAACTGCAATGCGTACCGGGCTGACGTTACCGACCGCAAGACGATTATCGACAGCCGCGACAAAATGGGAGTTCCCGACCGTACCCAAATCCAGCAGTGATAGCATGGAGGAACGGTTGTGGCTTCTTCCAAAGACAACAATCCGGGCAAGCGCATTCCGGTTCAGGCGGCAACGCCGCCACCGCGAGTGAATAGCGCCCTTCCTCCGAGCGGAGACGTGTTGGCGGTGAACACCGTTAGTGCGTCTCCGTCTGTGGATGCGAACCTGCCCGACGTGGGAAGTGTCGTGTCCTCCGCGTATGTGCTCCCCTCTCCAACGATAGACGCGAACCTCCCCCCCGCCGGTGATGTATTGGTTGCCGGGACGATGCGCGGCGAATCCCCTTCCGTTGACGCGAACCTCCCCCAAGCCGGTGATACGCAGACGGTGCGGCTGGCCCCGGCATTCTCTCCGGTGGACGCTACCCTTCCGAATGCGCCCGACAGTCACACGGTCAATACCGTGACCGCTTCCCCGTCGGTGGACGCGAATCTCCCCAATGCCGGTAACGCATACACGGTACGGATTGCTCCCGCGTTTGCGCCGGTGGAATCGAACCTTCCGAGTGCGGGGGATACGGAGCGGGTGCGTCCGGTTCCCGAGCGGCAAGCATTGGAAGCTGACCTTCCGAATGCGCCGGATACGGTGAAGGTACAGACGATTCCCTCCGCCCATGAGATGCAGGCTGACCTTCCGAATGCCCCGGATATCATGCGGGCGGTGGTGCTGACTCCTCCGCCGCAGGTGGATACGCGGGGAATTGCGGCGGACTTCGGGAATGACCGTGACCAGCGGTTTCAGGCCAATCTCAACGGCGCGTGGACGCCGGACTGGATCGGGGTGAATGTCGGCCCGGAGAATTACCAGACCTTGCGGAACCTCCGCTATCGGGATGACGGGTTGGAAGGGGTGGACGGCACGAGCCGGATTAATGCGGTGGCGACGGGCAAGGAACTGACCGCCGGGATTCAGTTGCGGACGAATTACACGCCGTCCAGTTACATTCTGGTACAGGGGCAGGACAGCGACGGCACGAACCGGATTATCGCCAAACATACCGGCGCGGTTCCGTCCGCCGCGAATTTCGACACACTGTACACCTTTGTGGTGGAACTCGGCTCCAATGACCGGCTCTGCTTTTCCAGCCGGTGGGGGGGGGTTGATTCGGCGAATACCTTCATCGCGCTTGCGCCGGGGGAAAGGTCCGGGTCGGCGCTGGCGGGGGCGATTTCGGCGGCGATGAATGCGAACGGGACCTTGACGCAGGGCGGTATGCTGAGTTTCGTGTGCGCCTATTCCGCCGGGGCGTTCACCATCACCTGTACCGGGGGAACCATTGCCTATGTGCATTCTCTGAGTACGGCGGGAACGCTCATCGGGTACACGGCGGACAAGCCGCTCGCCACGTCCATCACCACGGACACCGCACCGGGCAATGATGTGCCGTTCTATACGGAGAGTGATACCGCGCAACGGGGCCGGTTCTCCAAACTGCCACAGGGGCATGTCGGGTTCTGTGACCAGAAGACCAATCTCATCTGGGCGGGTGACGAAATTCCGGTTGGTGCGTGCCTCAGCACGACCGCCGCAACCGTGGGCGAAAGCCTTCTGGAAACCATCTATGCAAACACCAGCTCCGACTATACCATACACGCGAACAACACCCTGACCGATACGGAGAACCTGATTCCATTTACGGTTGGCAGGTACTATGGCGGCACGGGACACTCGTATACTATCACCAAAACAGGTGATATTGTGACCTACGCCAACACATCAAGTTCGACTGCGCTCAACGGACTTGCAGCGGGCATGTCAGTGGTCGTGACCGCCGCCAATTTTAATGTTGCCAACCGAGGGACATTCACCGTTACCGATGCGTCAGGCTCATATTTCAAGGTAATGAACGCGGGAGGCGTGGCGGAGTCTGGGAAACTGCTCACAGGTGCGAGCGAGATTGCGACCACGCAGACCATGCTTTTAGTGGGAAGCCCCCGAAAACTTTCGGCGGTGAACGTGACGGTGAATACGGCGAACGATTGGGTCAGCACCATGTCAGTCTACACATCGGTAAACGGGACGTGGACATCATGCATAGATTCGGATGGTACTACCAGTGAGTCTGTGACATTGGCGCAATCTGGGGCCATCACCATCACCGATGTGTCTCCCACTCCCGTGCTCATTCAGGAGCGGATGTTGTATTTTTACCTGTTCAAGCCGGATTTTTGCGATGCGAAAGTTTCCCATCTGACCGCGCGGGCCTATATTCAGAATGTGTCGGACGTATGGGATGGCGTGTACCGAACGGCGGTGCTGTGTTTTGTCAAGCGGGCCAGCGACTCAGTGGGGAACGCCTTCACCCTTGACGTTACATCTGAATCCAGCGCAACGGCTCCCGCCGGTGCGGAAGTAGGCGGCATGACCACGGCGGAATACATGGTCGTGGCGTTTGATGAGCGGTGTGCCGGATTCCATATAACGATGTGTGCGGACAAGGCCAATGACCCATCGACGCCCGCGACAATGACCGTTTCCTACTGGAATGGCACATCATGGCAACCGGTGACTGGACTCATTGATCAGACCTTCGCCACAACTTCTCTGGCGCAGAACGGGATAGTGACATGGGCCGATATCCCGGCTGAATATGAGCGAAAAGGAGAATGGGACGGCGAGAAGGGATATATATACAAGATTCAATGGAGTGCTCAGTTAAACAATGAACCCGCCCAGCGCGACACGGTGATGATTGACACGTTTCGCGGTGTTCCTGCGTATCACTCCATCACAAACGCATACGCTTTCCCGGCGATGTACCGGAATCGTGCATTGTGGTGCGGGAGTATTGCCGACGGGGAAGAGAACCGCATGGACTACTCCGCGAAGGGCAAGCCGGACG
>JBAYMP010000126.1:0-3702 GCA_041663505.1 Bacteroidales bacterium
AAAGATGATCCGATTTATCAACTTACCAAACAGATAGATGCGCTGATGAAAGAAGACGAAAAGGGCAATGCGCCGATCATTTCGGTTAAGATCATCCAGCGGGATATGTTGATTAAACAGATCAACGACCAGTACATGAGTCAGATGATGTCCCAGGGCGCGCAGAATGGTCAAGGCGGGCAAGGACAACAGCAACCGGGACTAGATAACAGTTTGACCGCACAGACGCCTGTGTCAGGGCAGGAAATGCAGGGCAATCAATATGGGGCAATGGCTAATACTAATAATGGCAGTCAGATACCCGGGCAGGTAGCAGCAGAATTAAGTAACGCACAGGGGTAGGGTAAATGGTATATTATATAATATAGGCAGAATAGATAAGGAGATAAGGAGAGAAGGAAAATGAATGCAGAGGTTGACATTAAAAAAAATACCAGTCATGCATGTGATCAGATGAAACAAGCGAAATTCAGCGGTTATGGCGCAGCTATTGATTTTATCGTGTTTGATAAAGTTTTAAGATGTTGGGAAATGGGTAATAGTGAATATGGCTCCTATCCCATAACTAACTGTCCGTTCTGCGGATTAAAGTTACCAGAGGTAAAATAGATTATATTTGAGGTACCATAAATGGTATATTCAGCAAACAACGCAATAAATGCCAGTGATCCTAATGCATGGGATTATTATCAAAAAACAGGTATATCTCCGGATGATATCAACGCTAACGCTAATACCGAAACCGCGAAGAACAAACGGTACAATGAACTTAATAAATCCGGCTGGATGACTGATACCTATAATCCCGGGGCAACCGGCGGTATACCCATGTACGAACAGGCCAAAGACTGGATTACTAATTATATCGATCAGTATAACCGCAAACCTACTACGACAGAATATGGGAATTGGGTCAATAAACAGGATAGAAGCGCCTTAACCTATAATCCCGGCACTGCTATGTATGAAATGGGTTTCAGGAATCCGGCTGAATATTCACGGGCACAGAGTCAGAATCTTACGTATGGACCTAACACCGGGTCTCTGGTTCCTCAGGGGACATTCGTGGCGACTGATTCGAAAGGCAATCCCACCTATAGATATGAGGACGCGGAATCAGGGACAGCGCGGGGCTTTTTAAATCGCGGTGATTATTACGCGCCGGATGATGTTTCTAAAGGATTCGGGAATATTGATTATGGCTATACACCATCTAAACAGCAGTACGGAAACGTGCAGCAATCGGATGTTTACCCGACTTTGCCGGAAATGCCTAAATTTAATCCGAACGATTATAACGCACCAAGCCAGGAAGAAGCGATTAGCGCCATAGGCGGGGATAAGATTTATACCGCCCAACTTCAGGACTATCTATCTTCTATGGCCAATGACATGGAGCAATACGTTAACAGTCTTGAAACAGGCGATTATGCCAATGTTGGAAGACTGGCCGGTGCATTGCAGAATAAATATAATCTGCCAGCTTCAAAGATTCCAACTGGCAACGGGGTAAGTTATTTAGCTTTATCAGGAATACAAAATGCTGATGATGCTACCAACTATATAGGAAATATTTATAACAATGCCATCTCTAAACTTGGCACCGGAGATAATTTACCCATGCAGAACGAATTAATGTCCGGTAATTGGGGTGCTTCTGCCAAGAGTATGATTGATCAATGGCTCCAACAGAATACCTTATCGCCTACCGATTACTATAATCAATGGCAGACCGATGTTAACGCGCCGGCACAGCAAAGACTTAGCACGGCAGCAACAGGCGCCGGAGCACCGGCGCAAAAGAGCGCCTATTATAATGATACGGACCGGGTGACTTTCCAGAACTTTATTACCGGAAATAAATTCAGTCCTCAAACACAGCAATGGTTAACTCAGAATTACGACAATTTGATAGCGCAATGGATGCGTACCGATAAATCATTACCGTTTACACAGTGGTTAATTCAAATAGCAAGGGGTAAATAAGATGGCAGATACTAATTTTTGGAATGCAGATGGAACCTATAACTATGCAAAACAGGTTGATTATCTAAAATCTATTGGTAAGGCGTATGATGATCCGGTCAAACCCAAATGGAACGCCACAAGGGGTTATTCCGGTACTGGTACGCCTGCCAATGTGTATAATTATGCCGCACAGCAAGCGACCGGAAAGATGGGTGATGATACTTTTGATTCATTCTATAACAATAACTTCAATAGTATATATAATAAGTATTTAAGTAATTCCACCTCTGATCAATACGGTATGCCGTCTACCTCATTTTCAAGTTACTTAAAGGAATTTCCCTGGATGAAATATTACAATATGCAGGATACCCTGACCGATACTCAAAAGGGCATAAACAAACAGCAATATGCGCCATCTGTAAAATGGTATTAGGGGAATAAAATGGCTGACAATCCCTTTACAAAATTAAGTTCAGAACTGAGCGAAGTTGAAAAGAAGATTAAGAAGTTCTGGGAAGATAAGATCGGTGTTCAATCCGGTAATGCGTCTGTAACGACCGCGCAGGCGCCCTTTTCCGATGCGGCCGCGCGTAATCAATTCGGTTATTCGCTACCATCTGAATATATGGATACTGATAAAACTAATCAAAGTTTATATGAAGCCAGTATTGCAGCTAAAGAGGCAAAGAGACAGCAGGAAAAAATACAAACGCAATCTAACAAGGAAACAGAGTCTTTTTGGAATACTCCGTTATCTCAGAATAAATCCGCTGAATTCTGGACCGGAGGTATATCAGCTAAATCGCCTAACGAAATAATAGAATCGCCTGAATTGCAGTTGGCATTACTCGGGACTATGCCGTCCGGAGTCGCTGGTAAAGGCGCGCTGGTCGATGATATTGTTAATACCGCCTTTGGTGCCACCATGGGTTCTAAGGCTATCACAGACCCGAATTTGAGTCCGCAGGAACGGCTCATGTACGGAGCGTTCGGGGTAGCGGGCGTACCATCTGGATTTAAGATTGGGCAATCAGCTACCAAGGCGGTTAAGGAAACTGTAGAAAATGCCGGTGGTTTAAAGAATCTGGCCACTTCCGAAAGTGGTACTCTAAAACCCGATGAATTCTTACCCAATACAGGTAAGAATGTATCAAAAAAGCCTGTTTCACCAACTGGTAAAAGTACCACAGAAACTAACTGGCAAAAAGCACAACGCGAAGCCAATGATCAAATTGAATATCTAGAGAATGAATATACAGCTTTCCCAAATGCAACTGAACAAAAAATAAACCAAACCATTAAAGATATCTCAACAAAATATAACGTTCCAGAAAGCACTTTAAGAAAACAGGTACTTGGGGAAGCAGGTGCATATAAGGGTGCGGATAGAACGATACCCACAAAAGAGCAAGTAACCCAGATGGTAAGTGAATTAACTCCGTCAGAAGCAACAAATATTCGCTCTAAAATTAGTAGTTTAAAAGAACGTGTGTACTGGCTTAAAAATGGAAAAGGAGCCCAAACAAGAAATAAAAAAGATATTACTACTTTAAATAAAGAGATTAAAACACTAGAAAGTCAACTTGCTGAATTAAAGAGTACTGTACCGGAAACTAAAGCCACCGAGGCATTACCAGAATCAAAAATGACCGGTTTTCCGGCAGCACGGGACGTTAAGACTATTGAAAATGAAATGTATTCGGCTGAAAGGGAAATTCAGTTATTAACCAA
>JBAYMP010000127.1:0-3671 GCA_041663505.1 Bacteroidales bacterium
GAGGAAAAACTCCATATACCGGTTTTTATTGAGAATGATGCAAAAGCGATTGCTTTGGCAGAATTTCGTCTGGGAACGGCAAGATCAAAAAAAGATGTTCTGGTACTATATCTGGATTGGGGAATTGGGCTGGGTATTATAATCAATGGTAAACTTTATCGTGGTGTTTCCGGTTTTGCCGGAGAGTTCAGCCACATACCTATGGTAGAGGATGGTGTATTATGCCGATGTGGAAAACTGGGATGCCTGGAAACCATTGCGTCTGGAACCACCTTGGTAAGGATGGCAGAAGAAGGCATCGCTTCCGGGAAAAGTTCCATGTTACTGAATCGACAAAAGCAAAAAAATTCAAAAATTGAGGTAAAGCATGTGGTTGATGCCGCTCTATCCGGTGATCAATATTCCATAAGCATTATTGCTGATATAGGTAAAAACTTGGGAAAAGGCATTGCCATACTTATTCAATTATTTAACCCCGAACTAATTGTCCTATGCGGAAAACTGTCCGAGGCCGGCCAATATCTTGTCACCCCTGTTCAGCAGGCTATTCAAACCCATACCATGAATCAGCTTAGCAAACAAACAAAAGTAGTATTATCCAAAATGGGCTCAGAAATAGGTATTATGGGTGCTTTGGCCGTTGTTATGGAAAATGTTTTCGAGGCATCCATAAAACGTTCAGGACAATAAATAAAAATGCAATTTTTTCTTAATTAACATCATACATGGGCACTTAAAACATAGTGATTGTTAATTGTTGATAGTCTGGGGTTTTTAATCTTTGCAATTGCATTTTGGAAGTATCTCATTTAATGGTACTTTCTCCAGTATAGAAACACTGAGAATCTGTAGAATTTAAATGGACAATTTTCAATTTGAAAATTGTCCATTTAAATTTCACCATGTAACCAACGGAATCTTGAAGATGGTTTTAATTATACATTGAATCTTAAATTTTTTTATATTATATGGCATACTTTAGTAATTTTATTAGCAAAGTATGCCATACATTTGAAAAAATGAATTACTTTTGACAAACTTTTTTAAATCTAATGAGCCATGAAACTACTCTAATTTAAAAAGGTATTCTTTGAAAGTTCAAGCGTGCAGGGAAATGATACGTTTCGACTGTGCCTTATTTTTTGCATTTAATTCTATTTTAAATATGAAAGAAGATTGTCTTACAAGAGTTGAAAGCTCTTTTATTTCTGAGTCAAATGCTAAGGTATGCTCAACAAACATTCCATACATTGTTGTGGAGGATTTTCCCAAACTTGGTTTATTAACTGCGATGCGCTTCCTGGAATGGGTTAATGAAAACCCTGAAGGTGTAATCAGCTTGCCGACTGGAAAAACTCCGGAATTTTTCATTAAATGGACTAAATATCTATTGAATAACTGGAATGAGAAAAATGTCAAAGCGTTCATAGAACAGCACGGACTTCTCTGCGATAAGAAACCAGATTTGTCTAATCTTCAGTTTGTACAGATAGATGAATTTTATCCAATTTCATCTTTCCAACATAATAGTTTTTATAATTATGTAGTAAGTTTTTATTTAAATGGTTTTGGCTTGGATAAGAACAAGGCATTACTCATAAACTGTGATGAGATTGTCTTGCAAGGTGGAAAACATTTCAGTGAAGTTTTTCCAGATTTCCATGTTGATTTGTCGCTCCGTTACCGCGAATGTCGTACAGCTCAGGAAAAGCTTCAACAAGAATCTATTTTCATAATTGACAAATGGTGCAGCAACTATGAATATAAAATCAGAGAAAAAGGCGGAATTGGATTTTTCCTTGGTGGTATAGGCCCTGACGGACATATCGCATTTAACGTCAAGGGATCTGATATCAACTCAACCACTCGTCTTACTGAGACAAATTATGAAACTCAGGCTGCCGCTGCAGGAGACCTTGGTGGTATCGAAATTTCAGCCAACCGTTTGGCAATAACCATTGGGCTCGAAACCATCACATATAACCCGAATGCGGTGGCTATCATTATTGCTTCAGGAGCTGCCAAGGCAAATCTTGTAAAAAAATCGTTGGAATCGCCTATTACCAATATTTATCCAGCCTCAGTCCTGAACAAACTTAGAAACAGTCGTTTCTATCTAACCACAGGAGCAGCATCAAAACTTACAGACATAGTTGATTATGATTACAAATCATATGACTGGACACAAAACAAGACTGAACGTTCTGTGATTGATCTTTGCAAAAAGATTAATGTTTATGGCCCGAAACTTACACTGCGGGACTTAAATAATGATAAATATTGTGCCCTTATACCAGATTTATCAGAAAATACTCCTTTTGAAGTAATTGAATCTGTGAAAGAAAAAATAAACAAAGGACTTCGTCGTGAAACAGATCAAACTTTCTTGTTCACAGGTCCTCATCACGATGATATCCTATTGGGTATTCTGCCGTTTATTGCTCAACATATACAAGAAGAGAGCAACAAATCGCATTTTGCAATAATGACTTCAGGTTTCAACTCTGTCACCAACACCTTTGTCATCAAATGCCTGAATGACACAAAAGAACTTCTCGACGCAGGTGAAATACCGATGGTCAGGTATCAGGACTTTTTTGAATCAGGGTTCCGCCTGAAAAGGGACAAAGATGTGTATCATTATGTAACCAATATTGCCGCCAATGATACCTATCAGCAGAAAAGAGGGCTGTGTCACAGAATTGTAAGGAACTTGACAGATATTCACGAAGTTAAAGACATTACTGACCTCTATAAGTGCATTGAAGAAGACCTGACGATATTGAGAAAGTCATACGATGGAGAGAAAAATCCTCCTAAAATTCAAAAACTCAAAGGAACGATCCGCGAATTTGAGGAAGAACTGGTCTGGGCACATTACGGAGTGCCTGTTGAAGACATCACGCATGCCAGATTAGGTTTCTACAAAGGAGATATCTTCACCGAACAGCCTGAAGAAAAACGGGATGTGGCTCCAATATTGGAAATGATGAAAAAATACAATCCAAATGTAATCAGTCTTGCTTTTGACCCTGAAGGTAGCGGACCAGATACACACTACAAGGTATTGCAAGCAATCGCAGAAGCATTGCGTGAATGGAACAAGGAAAAAGATTTATCAGGATTGAGAATCTGGGGCTATAGAAACGTATGGTATCGTTTTGCTCCGGATGAGGCCAACGTCATAATACCAGTGTCACTAAGTGAAATGGATTCGATGGACGGCATATTCACAAATTGCTATTTAAGCCAAGTTGACGCTTCTTTCCCAAGTTATGAACTGAATGGAAAATTCAGCACCCTTGCACAGCGAATTTGGGTAAACCAGTTAAAAGACATCCAACTCTTACTTGGTAAAGACTTTTTCTATCAAAACAGCAATCCCAAGCTAAGATCTGCCCATGGGATGATATACTTACAGGAAATGACTGTGGATGAGTTCCTGAAAAATGCACAAAAACTAGAAAAAACAACAGAAGGCAATAATAAATTTTAAATTCCCTTAAAATGACAAATGAAAAGCACTCGGACAGTCAATCTCCGAAAGTCAGGAATGGCCTAAATCCTATTATCATAATCGGTATCCTGTTTTTTATCTTTGGTTTTGTAACCTGGCTTAACGGAACGCTGATAGTATATTTAAAAATTGCCTGCCAGCTGAATACCTTCCA
>JBAYMP010000128.1:0-3646 GCA_041663505.1 Bacteroidales bacterium
CAAAATCAATTGAAGGACCATGGTCTGAACTCAAGGAAATTGCAAACGCCACTACCTATGAATCCCAGTCGACTTATATTCTTCCAATTGAAGGGGAAAAAACTACAAGTTATCTTTATATTGGTGACCGTTGGGATGGCAAACAGTATTTTAACTACAAATATATTTTCTAACCTATTAATTTTAAAAATGACAGCACTATGGAGTTAAATTGGGTAGAGAAAATTCGACCGGATGTAAAGGCAGGAGAAATAAAATAAAACACAAACAAACATACATGATTTAATATGCAAATGAAAAAGAAACTGATTATTGGCGGTTTGTTGGCGGCAATGTTTTTACCGGCTAATGCTCAAAACAAAGCTGCTGTAAATGACTGGGAAAATCCGGCTGTTTTCCAGATTAATCGCGAACCGGCACGTGCCACTTTTCTGCCTTTTGCCGACAAGCATTCAGCAATTGCTGATATTTACGAAAATTCACCCTGGTTTTATTCGTTGAATGGCAATTGGAAATTCCAATGGTCTCCGACCCCTGATCAACGGCCTAAAGATTTCTACAAAACAGATTTCAATGTGGTGAATTGGAAAGAAATCTCTGTTCCATCCAACTGGGAACTGAAAGGTTATGGAATACCAATCTACACCAACATAACCTATCCTTTCCCTAAAAATCCACCCTATATTGATCATTCGGACAATCCTGTGGGATCTTATCGTCGTTACTTTGATTTGCCTTCGAGCTGGAACGGTCGTCGCGTTTACCTTCATTTCGAAGGAGGAACTTCGGCCATGTATATTTGGGTAAACGGAGAAAAAGTCGGTTATTCCGAAAACACCAAGAGCCCTTGCGAATTCGACATTACCAAATATGTAAAACCCGGTAAGAACCTCGTGGCTGTAGAAGCTTATCGCTGGAGTGATGGCTCGTACCTGGAAGATCAGGATTTCTGGCGTATTTCCGGTATCGATCGGAATGTGTTTTTATACAGTACACAGAATGTGCGTATTGCTGATTTCTTTGCACACCCCGATTTGGATGCTGAATATAAAAACGGTTTATTGGCAGTTGATGTAACACTGAGCAACTATAACAAATCGTTGAGAACAGGCGTGGTGGAAGCCTCCTTACTTGACGAAACAGGCAAGGAAATTTTCAACCAGACACTGAAGATTACTGCTCCTGCCGAAGGCAAAAAAGAAGCAACCCTCAGCAATGCCGTTTCTTCTCCAAACTTATGGAGTAGCGAAACTCCTTACCTCTATTCATTGGTTCTGACCTTGAAAGACGAAAACGAAAAGTTTATCGAAACGGTTTCGTCTAAAATAGGATTCCGAAAAGTGGAATTGAAAAACGGCCAGTTGTTGGTTAACGGCAAACGCATTATGATTCATGGTGTAAATATGCATGAACACAATCCCGTTACCGGGCATTATCAGGACATTTCTACCATGATGAAAGACATCCAACAAATGAAACAACACAATATCAATGCTGTACGTTGTAGCCACTATCCAAACAATATCGATTGGGTAAAACTTTGCGATAAATATGGCATTTATTTGGTTGACGAAGCCAATATCGAAAGTCATGGAATGGGCTACGGTCATGAAAACATGGCATTTGACCCTGCATGGGACGGTGCCCATATGGCCAGAACCATTAGCCTCGTGGAGCGTGACAAAAACTCGCCAGCCGTTATTCTGTGGTCACTGGGAAATGAAGCCAGTAATGGCGATGTGTTTATGAAAACTTACAAATGGATCAAGGAACGTGATAAAAGCCGGTTAGTACAATTTGAACAAGCAGGAGAAAAAGCAAACACCGACATTGTTTGTCCAATGTACCCCAGCATAAAGAATATGAAAGAATATGCGGCGCGTAAAAAAGTAACACGTCCGTTTATTATGTGTGAATATGCTCATTCTATGGGTAATGGGCAGGGTAATTTCAAAGAATACTGGGATATTATCCGCGGCAGCAAAAACATGCAGGGTGGTTTTATCTGGGATTGGGTAGATCAGGGATTCCAAAAAACCGATGAAGTGGGGCGCACTTATTGGGCTTCTGGAGGCGATATGGGAAGTCAAAATTATACCAATGATGAAAATGGTTGCGATGATGGTCTGGTTTGGCCCGACAGGATTCCTCATCCGGGATTAATGGAAGTAAAGAAATTTTATCAGGACATCTATTTTAAAGCCGTTCAACCTGAAACCGGATTAATTACTGTGGCCAATGAATTTCACTATACTAATCTTCAAAACTACGAGTTCAACTACGAAGTGTTGAAAAACGGCGAAGTCATCAAAAACAGTTCGTTCGACCTGGATCTGGCTCCCGAGTCTGAAAAACAGGTGCAACTGGAACTGCCCAAGATGCCTGCTACTGATGGAGTAGAGTATTTGTTGAATATTTTTGCAACCACACGTGTAGGAACTGATGTCATTCCACAAGGTCATGAAGTTGCCCGTGAACAGTTCAAATTAGGTGAAGGCAAGTACTTCGTAAAAGCAGCAGCAATAAGCGGAATCGTAAAAGTATCAGATGAGAATAGCCATATTTCTATGACGGCAGGATCTGTGAATGTAATTATCAATAAATGGTCGGGACTAATAGCTGGATATCAGGTTGACAACAATAGGTACTTCAATCAAAAACCAACACCTAACTTCTGGCGTGCTCCAACCGATAATGACTTTGGAAACGGCATGGAACGTAAATGCAATATCTGGCGTACTGCCGGAGGAAATACAAGAGTAAAAAATATTACAGTTAAAGAAGAAGATGGAAAAGCAATTGTTATTGCTGATATGTACCTGAAAGATGTGGCCTCGGACTACCAAATTGTTTATGTCCTAACCGGAAACGGCGATTTAGCTGTAAACGTATCCTACAAAGCCGGTGCAAACGAATTACCCGAGATGCCTCGCTTTGGTATGATCATGTCGTTGAGCAAAGAATTTGAAAATTTTTCGTACTACGGACGTGGTCCGTGGGAAAATTATGCCGACCGCAACTATGCTTCACAAATAGGTATTTACAGTAGTAAAGTTTCCGATCAATATGTTCCTTATACCCGTCCACAGGAAAACGGTTATAAAACTGATTTGCGCTGGTTGACTTTGACCAACAACGAAGGAAAAGGTATCCGCATCGAAGGATTGCAACCTATCTGCGCCAGTGCATTGAACAATTGGCCTGAAGATTTCGATCCTGGATTATCTAAAAAATACCGTCATATAAATGATATTACGCCTCGAAAAGAAGTCGTACTTTGTGTTGATCTTGCCCAACGTGGTGTTGGAGGTGATAACAGTTGGGGTGCCTATCCTCACGAACAATACTTATTAAATTCTAAAGAATATAGTTATGGATTTGTAATAAAAGCAATTCAATAACTATTAGTAAAGAATTACATTCAGTGTTATATATTATGAGGGTAGATAGGGGTAAAACTGCCAGAATTTCTGCCATTTATAAAAGAAAAGCCGCTATAAGTGTTTAATTTACAGCGGTTTGCTTTTATTGTCTGTGACCCCGGAGGGGCTCGAACCCTCGACCCAATGATTAAGAGTCATTTGCTCTACCAACTGAGCTACGAAGTCATGTCCTTATAGAACGGGTGCAAAAGTACAGTTTTTAG
>JBAYMP010000129.1:0-3610 GCA_041663505.1 Bacteroidales bacterium
AGGTCATGCCAGAAACAGGGGCCAGCAGGAGGCCAGAGGGAAATACTATTTATGTATAGATTCAGATACAATATATCCGCCGTACTATATCGATATGCATTTAAAACAGTTGATGAAACCCGGAGTTGTAGCCTCATCTTCGTTGTGGAGTTATGTGCCCGATAAAGACTTCCCAAGATACTGGATGTATTTCTACGAACTTTTCAGAGATATTCACCTTAGGATACAATCTCACAAACGTCCGGAACTCTGTGTAAGGGGGATGACCTTTGCCTATAATATCCGGTATGGGAGAGAAGTTGGGTACAGACTGGATATTAAGAGAGGAGAAGATGGTTCCATGGCTCTCGGCCTTAAAAAATATGGGGAAATTAGATTTATTACCGGAAGGCGGGCAAGGCCAGTTACCAGTACGGCTACTCTCAGACAGGATGGTAATATTTTCAACGCATTTAAAATAAGAATTGTAAAGGCATTTAAACACCTTAGCAACTACTTTTTCCGGAAAAATTCTTACAAAGACGAAGAGTCAAACCTTGTCAAATAAATTATTGTTATGAATGCTCTTTTCTTAGTTTTTCACGGTTTCGCCCCTCATAACGGCATCAGCAAAAAAATTGTCTATCAGATGAGAGCGTTTGGGAAGGCAGGGCTCAACATAAAGCTCTGTTATATGACATTTGATAAATCCGGTAGTCAGGTGAGAATGGTAGACAAAAACCCGCTGGTCAATTACGGAGGCGGAATAAAGGCAAAGATTCTAAAAAGAATAGAGTATAAAAGTGTGTATAAATATGTCACAGATAATAATATACATTATGTTTATATGCGATCCGACCACAATGCAAACCCGTTTACAATATTACTTTTGAAGAGACTCAATAAAAAGGGAGTAGTGGTGGATATGGAGGTACCAACCTATCCTTATGATACCGAATATAAGAACTTTGGTGCTTACGATAAGATGACTCTCCTGATAGATAGAATATTCAGAAAGCGACTTGCAGGATATCTTCACAGAGTAATCACCTTCTCAGACTTTGATAATATTTTTGGCAAGAAGACCATCAGGATATCCAATGGAATTGATTTCTCAGTGATCAAAATAAATGAAAAGATAAAGTTGTCCGATAACTCTTTCAATTTAACAGGAGTTGCGGACATACATTTTTGGCACGGGTTCGACAGGGTAGCAGCGGGTTTGGTAAATTACTACAGTCATAAGCAAAACATAAGTGTATATTTCCACATTGTAGGAGGCGGATGTGATGAGGAGATTGATAAAATTAAGAATATTGCTAAGAGTGGTAGTATAGAGAACTATGTGATATTTCACGGACCTCTTTGGGGTAAGGAGCTGGATGCCGTTTTTGAAAAAACCGATTTTGCGATAGCCTCTTTAGCCAGACACAGATGTGGAATAACAAAGATTAAAACCTTAAAAAACAGAGAATATGCGGCAAGAGGAATACCGTTTATCTATTCTGAGACTGACGAAGATTTCGAAGACATGCCATATATAATAAAAGCACCAGCAGATGAAACCCCTATTGATATAGGTTCAATTCTGGATTTCTGCAACTCCCATCAGTTTGATCCCAAAGAGATAAGGGAATCCATTGAAGGAAAACTATCCTGGGAGAGCCAGGTCAAAGTTGTTGTTGATTCTATTGGAAACAAATAATAATACAGGCAAAATGAATGTAACAATCATAATTTTCTGGATACTGTTTGGTCTGGTTTTTTATACCTATCTGGGATATGGGATTTTTTTGTTCATAATGGTTAAGATTAAGGAGTCATTTATTAAACCAAAACTGATACCGTTACCTACCGACAATGAATTGCCCGAAGTTACCCTTTTAATAGCAGCCTATAATGAAGAGTCGATTATTACAGGGAAAATGGCTAATTGCAGGTTGCTGGATTATCCCAAAGACAAATTGAAAATTATTTGGGTAACAGACGGGTCGGATGACAATACCAATAAACTGTTATGCGCCTATCCGGAAGTTGATGTCTTGTACGACCCTGTGAGAGCGGGTAAAACGGCAGCAATAAACAGAGCCATTCAATTTATTAAAACACCTTTAGTAATCTTTACAGATGCAAATACAATGCTCAACAACAATGCAATCCGTGAAATCATAAAATCTTTTCTCGATCCAAAAGTCGGGTGTGTAGCCGGTGAAAAAAGAATTTCAGTTGAAGATAAAAATGGTGCATCTTCATCGGGTGAGGGAATTTACTGGAGGTATGAGTCTTTGTTAAAGTCGCTTGACTCAAGACTTTATTCTGCCGTAGGTGCAGCCGGAGAGCTCTTTGCCATAAGAAGGGAACTCTTCGAGGAGATGGAGCGGGATACCCTTCTGGACGACTTCATTCTCTCTATGCGGATTGCACAAAAGGGATACAAAATTGAATATTGTTCAAAAGCCTATGCCGTAGAGACCGGATCTGCAAATATTACCGAAGAAAAGAAGAGAAAAATAAGAATATCGGCAGGTGGACTGCAATCCGTCTATAGGCTCAGATCTCTGCTGAATATCTTTAAAACGCCCGTGCTTAGTTTCCAATACATATCGCACAGGGTCTTCAGGTGGTCAGTTGCTCCAATCGCCCTTTTCCTGCTTTTACCGTTGAATATTATAATCATGTGCCAATCTCCGGGGAGCACTGTTTATCAGGTAACATTGCTATTGCAGCTCCTTTTCTATTTCTTTGGGCTTCTGGGAAGTATTTTGGCAAACAAAGAGATAAAGAATAAGTTGTTATTCGTCCCTTACTATTTTCTGTTTATGAATATCAGTGTTATAAAGGGGTTTGTCTATCTGATGAAAAAGCGCAAAGGAGATGGAACCTGGGAAAAAGCTAAGAGGAATGCCGCACATTAGACTTCACCTCTGTCAACGAGTGGAATAACTCGTCCCACTCTACAGCAATAATCTCAATGCTGAATCTTTCTGACCGTACTCTTGCCTGCTTTCCCATCTCTTTTCTCATTTCGGAATCCTCCATAAGAAGCGAGAGCTTATTTGCAAGGTCCTCAATATTTCCCGGCTCCGCCAGAAGGCCGTTTACTCCATCCTCAATTATGTCCCTTGGGCCACATGGGCAGGCAAAAGCAACCGGCGGCAGACCGCAAGCCATTGCCTCGGTTATAACCATCCCAAAACCCTCAAAGCGCGAACTGAATGCAAAAATTGAGCTCTCTGTAAATTTTTCATTCAGATTTTGAACAGCCTCCATTAGCATACAACTGTTGCCAATGTTATTCTCTTCTACCAACTTATTATAAGAACTTTTATCTCCGCTGCCGTAAATTTCAAGATTCCAGTCAGGGTATCTTTTGGATACTATACTCCAACTTTTTATAAGCATATCGAACCCCTTCTGGTTTTCAAATCTCCCGGCAGAAATTACCTTTTTGGATGAACAATCCGATATTACCTCCGGATAGCGGGCAATGGGATTGTAAATAACAGAGACATTAGCAAGCTCGTGCCACTTCTGTTTGTCTTCGTAGCTTAACACGACGAACTTGTCCAATCTTCTCAGATTTCTGATAAGTTGCGCCATCCAGAACCCGGCAATCAATTTCCTAATTTTG
>JBAYMP010000130.1:0-3596 GCA_041663505.1 Bacteroidales bacterium
AGCGATATCTCCAGCTTCTTCAGCTCCTTGTCCATCAGCATCTCCTTGCCGATGTCGGTCTCGCCCATGGCCTTGGCGAGCCCCTTGGACTTGTCCTCGACCACCTTCATGATCACGTTCTGAGCCTTGAGCAGCTCTCCCCGCTTCATCAACCCCTTGACCTCGTCCTTCTGAGAGGCGGACAGCATGATGCCGGACCGGCGGAGGCGGTTCATTCCCGACACGGGATCTTGCAATGCCATGCCCAGGGACGACGCGGCACCCTCGATGGACCCGAAGGCCACGCTGAGGTCGGCCGACGATTCGAGGGCCCTCCCGAACATGTCCCCCCGGAGCTTGTCGAACTTCAGGAGGCTCGTGGCCGCGGTCCTCACCTCTATGCCGGAGCCGGAGACGGTGGCGGCTTCGGAAGCCTTGTCCACCCACCGCTCGAGCTGGTCCGCACTGAACCCGACCTCCTTGCCAGCTACGTTCATCACGGCCCTCAGCTTCTCCACGCTGAGATCATAGGCGTCTGCGGCATCGTCCCCCTTCCTGAACATGTCGATGATCTTCATCAGCCCGAAGCCGATGCCGATCGTGCCAAGGATCCCGTTGATGCGATCCGTCATCCCCTTGACCACACCCTCGATGGTCGGGGCATCCTTGGCGATGTCCGATGCAACCTTGGAGGCATCGGCCCTGGCCGTGATGTACGCCTGCATCAACTCGACGCCCATGTCATCCCCTCTTCCTTCGCTTGGCGACGGCCTTCTCCTTCGCCTCCCTCTCCGCCTTGGCCTCCATCATCCGCCTCGCCAAGCTCTTGCCACCGATCTTCGCGGCGATCGGGGTGCCGTCCGCCGCACGACCCTTTATCATCCCGCTCTTGTCCGCCATCGGAACCGCTGCCAAAGGCTCGAACTCCTTCCGCCTCGTGGCCATCGCCTTGCGGTCCGCCAAGACCATGAACACCTGATCCAGAGTCCACCCGGAGACCTCCTCCAGGGAATATCCCCGTCCCCCGTTCCAAGGATCGTCGATCAGCAGTCTGATGTGACATGGATTCAAACCACAGAGCAGGCCCGCGGTCGGTTCCTCGTGCTCGACGCCACCCCGCGATGCAGCGGCGAGCCCTATCCATTTCCCGCCGACGGCGAACTCAGGCTCTCGATCTCTCGGGCCAGGTCCACCAGCAGGGTCATGTCTCCACGCAGGGCCTCGGTGACCTCGTCCCGGGTGACCCCGTTGTGGCGGAAGCACGTCCAGACGAACGTGATCATCCCCTCGAAGCTCCCGGTGATCCACCAGTTCACGTAGGGAACCTTGACCTTCGGGGCGTGGCATCCGGTCATCTTCAGGTAGTCGGATTCCTCCAGCGTCCCCTGGTCCAGGGCGGTGGCAACCAGCCTGCACCACTTCCCGTCGTCGGCCGCTTCCACCCCGAAGGATTCTCCCACGAACCGCTTCACCTCGTCAGTCAGCTTGATCCGGCGTGGGTCGTGAGCGTACTTCGACGGGAGGTCTTCCACGTCCCACTTTGCCGCCTCGATCATCTTCTCTTCGAGCAAAGCGATTCCCCTTCCCGCCGGGAGGAGATCGGAGTTTTGTGCGAAGGTCTCCAGATAGCTCCGCCTTCGTCGTTCGAGGCAGTCTCGCTCCACCTCCGTCAGCTCCTTGATCCCCAAGGGTCGCACGACGCAGGCCTTGCCCGCGATCGTGGTCTCCATCGGAGATCGGGCACCCAATGCTCTGGCGAGTTGTTCTGCCATGAAAAGTTCTCCCGTGATCGTCCAGACTTCGTTCCCAAGCGTCCCAAAGGATCAGTATACTTTTCCCCCTGCCCATTCCCCATACGTATCCTGGACGAAGCCAGACACGTCCTGGAGGCTACTTGAGGGAGAGGCTACGAGCCAAGGACCCCATGGGACTGCGGCGGGAAATGAACCCGAACAGGTGTGCCGCTTCCACGGAAATGTGGATCAGGTGGGAGGGTCTCGCAGGCCTTCGCCGTTCTCTCTCGTCTTCGCATTCACGGCAGGGGCACGAGGGGAGCCAGTGAAGGCTCCCGTTGGCCACCTCGTGAACGTCGTTGATTCTCATCTCATCACCAATCAGACTCACCAAGTATCTTGGATAGCAGCCTGCCCGCCAACTTCTCGGGGGCGAAGAACTTCTTTATGGCTCCGGCAGCCTTATCCTCCCATGTGGGAGTACTTCCCCAATTCTGCTTGTACCAATCGGTGAACTGCTTGCTTGCTGCTCCGAAGTTGGACCATGCGACCTTCGGCTCGATTTTGCCGGCCGCCTTCAGAGATTCGGGTGGACCAAACTTCTCCCTCTTCCCCTCATCCACCACCGTCGCCATGATGACGTTCTCGGCCATCTTCGGCGTCTTGTTGCCGCTGGACAAATGCTCTCTGGCCTGCATCTCATTGATGTAATCATCCTTACTAGTGGGTTTGAATCCTTGCTTCTTCGCCTCCTCTACGGCTCTTGCTCCCTCCCTCGCTTCCAGATACTCGATCCCTTGCTGCTCATTGATCCATGAATCCCTGCTCGTGGGTTTGAATCCTTGCTTCTTCGCCTCGTTGAGTGATTCCTTCCTGGATCTCGTTGGGGGAGGTTCGGGAGCTTTTACCTCTGATTCCCCGTCAGAATCCTCAGAACCTCCTCCTCCACCACCCCATTGATTCCCATGGAACTCATGACCGGGAACATCGCCCTTCTCGCAAGCATCGATGAGGCGAGTGACGACCATACCCAACCTGTCAACGGATCTTTTCAGATCATCGGAGATCACGACGCACCTCCGTTGCTAGGGCAAAGTCTCGACCGGGGCATCGGCCTGTCCGGGCCGGTAGAATATGCCGTCGGCTCCCCATGAACTGGTCCAGCCGATCACCTCCTCCGTGTCGATGTTGACCGACAGCTTGAAGTCCATGCAGAGGGCCCGCGGAAACGCCCAGTAGAGGACGGTGTTCATCCAGAGGACGGAGTTCGCGATGTCTTCCGGCTGGAAGGTATCGTACACCTCGGTGTCAGTGTCGAACTTTCCCTCAGCGGTGAACTTGGAATCACGTCTGCCGGCCGCCCGGTTCGTGTACCCTCCGCTGTCGCTGTCTCCCCACTCGGATGTGTTCGCCAGGGCGGGGCTGACTTCCCACGTGGTGGTCCTGGCAACCAGTGCTCCATCCACCGTGAATCGGCCCAGACGTCCGGTGAGTGCTGTTTCACTTGACATGAATAATCTCCTTTAGGACACGCTTGAACTGCTCTCACTGGAGCTGCTGGAACTGGAATGAGATTCACTGGAAGCTGAACTCTCGCTGGAACTGCTGGAGCTGACCGAGCTGGTCGAGATCGAGGATTCGCTGCTAGAGCTGGTCGAGATCGAGGACACTGAGGCAGACTGCGAAGAGCTACTGCTGGAGCTGACCGAGCTAGACAGGCTGGAACTCGACGAACTGACCGAGGAAATCGACGACTCGCTGGAGCTGCTGGAGCTCGACTCGTAATCCCGATCCCTGGCGAGGATCGACATCGTGTACTCAACGTCTCCGCCCACGGCCCTCAGGGTGATCCGGTGCGAGGTGCCGTCCACCACGTTGAGTCCA
>JBAYMP010000131.1:0-3576 GCA_041663505.1 Bacteroidales bacterium
CAAAAGGTGTGTGGTATTGACTACGAAAATAAATTCAAAGGTCTGAGGAAAGAGATTGAGAGTTGTGGCTCCTCTAAACAATTTGCCATGCTCATATACAGAGTTTTATTGGTTTGTCAGGATGGGCATACCAGCATCAGCCGTACAAACCCGCTTAAACTTTTGAGCGATGGCATGCCCATGGAGGAGTGTGCCTCAATTGGAAATTACCAGAAGCTTTTCAATTCGGTAATGGTGATGGATGACAATCTGCCTGAATTGGTGTACTATAAGGGTAAATATTATACCCGTACAGAATATCAATACAGTAACACGACTGTTCCGAGAAAGGCGGAGCTCATTTCGGTAAACGGCATTAGCCCTACAAAATATCTTCTCACAAATCTTGACAAAAAAGGTTTTCTGTCATGGGATTTTGACAATAATTGCTTTTATTCCGAAAGCCTGTTGCAAAATAGTATTGCCAAGGACACTACTTTGCGGCTCACATTTTTGGCAAATAAGAAAAAACAACGTCTTGACGTGACTTTAACAACAGGTTTTAAATCAAATCCTACAATGTCGAATGAGGATGGTTTTGTAGAATACTGGGGTAATTTTAAAACATTATATATCCGTATACCTAAGATGGTAAATGAGGAGTTTTATCCAAAAGAAATTGCTAGATATAATAATGAGAATATTGAAAAAGTAATTATTGACATTCGTGGAAATCCGGGAGGGTCTGATAATGTCTGGAACAAAACTTTGTCCTCAATCATGTGCGGTAAAACCTTTTTTAAAACGAAATATTCATACAACAGTGATTTGAAAAAGAGTGACACCACATTTACCCCCACCGAAAATTTCAGGGATTTGAATCTGGTGTACAAATGGGGCAACAGGGGTATAGGCGGAAGCAAATCTGCATTAAATTATAAGGGGAAAATATATGTGTTATATGACGAACAATCCTTTTCGGCTGCTGGCAGTCTGGTAAGTGTCTGTTATTATTCTGACAATTTAGTTGCTGTTGGCGTTCCTACAGGACGAATTTTGGGATTCGGCACGAATCCTTATGAATTCCGGTTACCGCACACAAAAATCGGCTACCGTATCGAGCCTATCCTGGATATAACGGACTGTAAAACATATCAGGATATTTTCCACGATAAGCCTGAGCTTGATGTTAATCTGAACCTTGACGAAAAAATATTGCTCAAAACAAATCCATATACTCCTGAGTTTTTGAAAAATAAAGATCCGTATATAAAGAGAGTTAAAAGTGAATAATCTATACCAAAAATGAAAAAAATATTAACAACAGCCTTCATGACATTTTGCGTCTTCTTTGCATCTGCCCAAAGTCAAACTGTACAACCAAAAGTTGATGAACGCACGGAATTATTGGGTATAATTTTCAGAATTGCTGGTGCGAAGGAATATATAAATAATAATATTCCGTCCTATGCTAAGGAGATCGATGAATATTTTGCTCCATTTAAAGGTCATGATGCCATCAAGTTTGTACAGAAAGTGAGAGCGGAACAAGGTGTCTCATATGATGCAGTCATGTCATTGGCAATTGCGTTGGAGATATCTGACTCTGTAAGGCTGTGCAAAAATCTCTCTCCAATAAGTATAGACGATCGCTGGGGTATGGATAATGTGAATGAATTTGTCACCTTACTTAACAAGTTCTATTTTGAGACAAAATTCAAAGAGTTCTTCTCGGACCACTCTGCATTATATAAAATAGCTGAATCAAGGTTCTCGGGGATTATAAGTGATGTGGATTTTAATTGGTTTGAAAAGTTTTATGGCAAAAAAGCTAAGGGTAATTTCAATCTTATCTTGAGTATTCCCAACGGAGGAGGTAATTACGGTCCTAAAGTCATATTAAATGACGGAACAGAGGATCTATATGCTATCATGGGTAGCTGCGTTGCAGATAGTTCCGGTCAGCCATCATATTCAAAAAGAGTTGCTGAGACTGTTATACATGAGTATAACCATTCATTTTGCAATCCTCTGATAGAGGCTAATTTCACGGCAATGGAGCCTGCTTCTATCAAAATATTTAAACCGCTCAAAAATAAACTCTCTTCACAGGCATACTTAGCCCCGATGACCATGGAATATGAAAATTTAGTGAGAGCATGCGTGATACGATATTATCAAAGAAACGGAGTCGATGAAGATCTTTTGAAACGCCAAGTCGCAGGAGAGTTAGCAAAAGGCTTTATATGGATTGATAAACTTGTTGACCTATTAGGTGTATATGAAAAAAGCAGAGACAAATATCCGACTTTAAGTGACTTTATGCCAGAGATTATAAAGCTTGAAAGTTCCATCTCTCCAACGAAAATCCTTAAGAAAATCAAGGCGAACTCTCCCAAAATAGTATCAATTAGTATTCCGGACAAATCAAAAGAAGTTGATTCAAATATTACTGAGATTACGCTTACATTTGACAGGCCGATGTCGTTTAAAAATGGAGTTGGTTACGGTAAACAAGGAGAAAAATGTTTTCCTGAGTTTTCAGACAAAAAATCAAAGTGGAATGAGAAGACTAAAAAGTATTGGACGTTTTATATAAAACTGGAGCCGGATAAGGATTATTCAATGAGTTTTCCGTCTCAATTCTTCTATGCTGTAAATTACTACCCTTTGGACAAGACATATTATCTGGATTTCAAGACCAGGAAACAGTAGCCATTTTGCTAAAGAGCATCTCTATTTTCATTTAAGAGCTCCTAGTCAAAACGCGATACGCGATAGATAAATGAAGAGTCGCGGTTTAAAACAAATAGCTGATAATCAATCGATTATCAGCTATTTGTTTAGTGATCCAGCTGGATTCTGAACCAGCAGTATAACAAACACAATATAAATGAGTTAGATCTTCGATATTTCAATAGATCATGAATTGGTCACAGAAATTTTTATCGTTTTTCTGTGGGTTCAATACCTAAAAGAACGTGTTTTTCTAGGTTCAAAATTACTCTTCTTTTTAGAATTTTCAAAACTTTTTATTTCAGTACATTAGTGCAAGGTGCAAGTATATATCTATATATAGCTTGCACCTTGCACTAATATCTATACTCAAAGATAAATAAAGAATAAATAAATGGCATTATGACAAATAATATGCAATAATATGCAATAAATATTGTTTGTATGTAAAATATGCTATATATTTGCGTAAAATATGTCAAAAACTACGACGATGATTATTAGTTTTTCTGTTAAAAATTTCAAGACCTTTAAAAAAAAGGCCACAATTAGTTTGATCGCCAGCAATTACGATAAAACGACAAGAGTAGAAGAAAATATTATTAGTGATAATATTTTTGATTTAAAAATACTAAAAAGCTCTGTTATCTATGGGGCTAATGCTAGTGGTAAGAGTAAGTTTCTTGAAGCTTTGTTGTTTATGAAGAATTTTGTAATTGAAAGCTCAAAAGAAACTCAAAAGGGAGATTTAATCTCTGTCGTTCCTTTTAAATTGAGTACTGAGAGCGAAAATGATAATACAGAATTTGAAATTGTATTTGAACAAAAAAATACAATATTCAGATATGGTTTTGAAGTTAA
>JBAYMP010000132.1:0-3554 GCA_041663505.1 Bacteroidales bacterium
AAAGGCCCTCAAAGCATTGCCGATAACACTATAATCTATCATACAGATGATAATAGTACGACACATGACGTTCTTGGATGGGACGAACCTGTAGACTACTCTCCTTTATATTCTGTTTGCGGTATGAATGCCGGTTATATGGTAACCGATATGCTTTATCAGAACCTTACCAATTTTGCAGGTAGCGGTGTTGAGGACCCTCGTGCCGACAAAATTATTCCTTGGGCTATGTCAGGCAAATCTGCAAGTACCCCATCAAACATTAAATGGGATGGCAATTGGAGACGTTCGCTTGGTGTTGATATGGTGTCTAATAATGCTCCAAATCTTAGCGGTGGACCGTTAAGAGCAGGATATACTGCCAGTAAACATTGGTGGATAGATTCAAACTCTCCGATTCGCCTGGGTGATACTGTTTATGTAGAGTGTACAAGCGAATCTAAAGGTTATGCTGCCAAAAGCGACCTTCTTTATAGAAGAGACGCAACTAACGCATCAAAGGAATCCGGCTCTTTCTATTCAAGAGTCTCTTCTCCTACATACATTGGTACTTACTCAGAAGCTTGCTTTATCAAAGCAGAAGTTTTGTTCAATCAAGGTAATTCTCCTGATGCATTCGCTGCATACAAAGAGGGTATCAAGGCAAGTATGGAACAAATGAATGTGACCCTCAAGTCTTGGATTGCAGGTGATGCAACCCTTGCCGATTGTCCTTCATTTACTCCGATGACTCAAGCACAAATGGATAATTTCTTGAATACGGGTATCGGTACAGCAGGCAATCTTACTCTTGGTAAGATTCTTACTCAAAAACGAATTGCATTACACTTTTCAGTCGAAATCTGGAACGATATGCGTCGTTATGACTTTGATGAAAATTTGTTCTTCCATTGGGGTATTCCTGCATATCATAATGTTAATGCTACCGCTCTTAAAGGAATTCCTGCCGGGAAACAATACCGTCGTTGGCGTCAGTGCTCACACGAGCTCAACTACAACTCAAAGAATCTGCAGGCAATCGGTTCCGAAGTTCCGGGTGCAAGGATGGATCTTGATGCATGGAACAGTGCTGAAGATGTTTGGACTATTCCTGTATGGTGGGATTCTGATCAACAGTAATCTCATTTTCCAATAATAAATAAAGCAGGGCGGTCAAAATGACCGCCCTGCTTTATTTTATCAATATTTGTATTAGCTTTATCATGTACTTTTCTTAGAAGCTGTTTTGAATTTATTGAGTAAGTTTTAAGCATGAAAAAAGTATTTCTGGTTTTCATTTTTCTAACCTTACTCTTAAGGTTCGGTTTCAGTCAATCCATCCCCTCCCTCCTCGGGCACGAGAGGTATCTCCAATCCAGTATGCATTACATTTACCAACAGGATAATCTTTTAACAAATAATAACAGTGGCTAAGATCTCATTGGGACATTTCCTTTTTTATTGGTCACTATCCAAATAATTGAAGATTACAGAATATTGTTTATATCTTTATAGTGCAAAGCGGTGAAGAAAAGAGTGTTAAATTGAGTTTTTAAGATTAAGCACAGTTGGTCTAAATAAGTATATTCATGAAAAAGTATCAATCACTACTATTTTGTCTGATAACATGTATAACAGCATTTGCTCAGACCACTGATTCCTTAAAATTACACTATAATTATTTTTCTCAATACCTGTCTCCTGAGAAGTTATACCTTCATTTAGACAGAACTATATTTGCTCCGGGGGAAACCATATGGTTCAAGGGATACCTCGAGAATAAATCATACCAGTCTGTTATGCCAACCAGCAATTTTGTGTATGTAGAGCTTCTTGGTGATACCGTGGTTTCCAGAATTATGCTGAAGAAAGGGGAGGAAGGATTTGCAGGGCATATGCTTTTGTCGGAGGAGACAGTCCCAGGGGAATATATTTTACGAGCCTATACCAACTGGAATAAAAACATGCCTGCAGAGTATATGTTTTATTCGAAAATCCTGATAGTAGATTCCAGGAATCCGGCAGAAAAAGAGCCGGTAAGTAAAAAGAGTGATTTAAAAATTGACTTCTATCCTGAGAGTGGGCGGTATTTTGCGGGTATGATGGCAACTATAGCTTTCAAGACAAATTACAAAAACCTTACAGGATATATCCGGAACAGCAAAGGGGATAAGGTTACTGATTTTTGTACAGAACACGATGGGATGGGAACAATTATGTTTTTTCCAATAGAAGGAGAGAGATACTTTGACAAAGTTACATCAGACGAAAATTCGGATAAAACATATCCACTTCCGGAACCATCTTCCGAAGGAGGGATGATCAATATCAAGAGCAATCAGGATGCTTTTATCATTCAATCGTATGTCTCACATGGAGCTGCTTCGTTGATTCTACACGACGGTTCAGAAATCTACTATTGCGAACCGGTAAATCATGGACCGGCAAACCAAGGAAGTAAAATGATCAGAATTGAAAAGAAAAATCTTGCCAGAGGCATTAATCATGTATTGCTAATATCCTCAGAAGGGCAAATACTGGCAGAGAGGCTGTTTTTTGTCTATGAAAAGGAAGATGTCAAGACAGATCTTAAATTTAACAAGGATGTTTATGGTAAGAGAGAAAAAGTAACAGTAAGTGCCACACTCAGGGATCTTAACGGGAAACCTGTTGCAGGAGAGTTCTCCGTATCGGTTATAGACGGTAATTTCAGGTATTTTTCACAGGAGGAGGATATCGACTCATATATGATGATTTCGAGCGAGCTTAAAGGGAAAGTCAATGATCCCGGGTACTATTTTAACAATTCAGTTTCTTTGAATGAAAGGCAACGTGCAGATTATGGCAAAGAGATTTGTCGTTACACTGTCACGATAATTATCAGGGTCTCATTTTCTGGCTCTATTGCTTGAAAAACCTTTGGTAGTTATCAGAAAATCAGCAAATTGTATATTTATCTGATTTACAGGCTATTTCGCAAGTGTCTGCAAATCATACATGTGCTAACGTCTCTGGCAGAGTCTCTGCCAGAGACGTTAGCACTTAATTGGGAATGAGAGACATACGTATTCTTCTACTAATCAATTATTTACTAACTGCCTTGCCAAAGCTGTTAGTAAAAAGAAGCTGTAAACCCTCCCATTGCGCATACTCGGCCGGAGGGAATGAAGCAGAGCGTAATGACTGAGGACGGACGATGAGCAATGGGAGGATTTTACAGTATAATATTTTAACAAATAAAAACAGTAGCTAAGATCTCTTTTTGACATTTTCATTTTATATCTTTGTAGTATAAGCAGAGAATAAACAATTAAAATACAATATCATGTTCGAAAAAGAGGTATATATCAGGCGCAGGCAGAATCTGCTGTCAAGCGTAAGGTCGGGAATACTTCTGTTCCTGGGGAATTCAGAGGTGGGGTTCAATTATCCGTCCAACACATACAGATATAGACAGGACTCATCGTTTCTTTACTTTTTTGGACTGGATGAGCCGGATCTTGCAGCAGTAATCGATGCGGAGAGCGGAGAGGAGATAATCTTCGGCAACGACGTCAGCATGGATGATATTATCT
>JBAYMP010000133.1:0-3548 GCA_041663505.1 Bacteroidales bacterium
ACTTTTACGCTGACAGGCGATGATGACTGGATAAGATTGTCATTATAGACAAATGTATAACCGGTTTGTTTTTGAATCTCCTTGAGTACAGATTTCAATGGAGAATCTTTAAAATTCAAAGAAACATTCTGTGCTAACAGGTTTTGGGACACAAAAAGAAAACCTGCGACCAGAACAGTGGTGCTCATGAATTTTCTGATACTAAAGCTGGTAAATTTTATCATGTGTTTTTTAGGTTTGTTTCCCCAATAATACACACAACCCGGATTCTACCCCCGAAAATTTACTGTTTGAATAGAATAACTTTCGTTTCTTCTATTTTATATCCGATAAAAGAGGATTTTTTTATGTAATCCAGAACCTGAGAAAGCGACTCTGATTTAAATTCTGCAGTAAAATTATTATTCAGGATTGAATTGTCAGAAACAATGAACGTAACACCGTACCAACGTTCCATTTTTTTGATTACTTGATCCATAGGGGTATTATCAAACATAAGATAGCCATCTTTCCATCCTGTGTTAATATGCACATCCGCCAGCTGCGTGGATTTCTGTTCAGTTATTTTGTCAGGAATCACAATCTCCTCCATAGGTCTGACAGCCATTTCCGTTTTATCATTGCCATTGAGAATTGTGACATTACCCTTTATAAGAGTAAGCTTAAGTTCGCTGTCATTTCTATATGATGCAAGATTGAATTCTGTCCCTGTCACTTTTATTGTTATATTTCTGTTGGTTTTTACAAGCATGGGCCAGTCAGGATCTCCCTTTACAATAAAATATCCTTCACCTTCAAGTTCTACCACTCTTTGCCTGATATTGAACTTTGCAGGACATTTGACAGAGCTGCTGCTATTGAGCCAGACCTTACTTCCATCAGGCAAGTCCACAAGACCCTTCACCCCAGAATGCACATTATAAAGAAGAGAATCCTTGTTTTTGCCAGAATAGTTGTCGGATACTGCAGTTATCTCATTTTTCATCTCATTTACCCGGAATGATTGATAAAGCGAGAAAACGACAAGAGGCAAAAAGAGAACCGCTGCAACTTTTATTATTATTGGAATATTACTCTTACCGCCTCTGAGCCTTCGTCTCATCTCCTTGACTGCCTGAGCAGGAGCAGCAGATGACGGTAAATTGGAGAATACCCAGTCCGCCCTGAGCCGGTCGAGTTTTTTCCGGTTTTCAGGAGAGGAATTTGCCCACTTAAGGACAGATTCTCTTTCTGTCTTTGTAGCTGTACCTTTTATGTATTTCTCTATAATTTCGCTATCCATAATATACTTTCCATAATTATACACTTTTTAATAAAGTACCCCCATAATTTCTAAAAATATCTTTTCATATTTTTTCTGAATATCTTAAGAGCAGCAGAAATATTGTGCTCAACAACTTTCTGCGTTATTCCCAGTTTTTTCGAGATCTCTTCATAAGAATATCCTGATTCCCGGCTGAGGATAAAGGTTTCCCTGACTTTTTCAGGTAAAATCATATATGTTCTTTCAATTAGCTTCTCCATATCAAGAGAATCTATTTTTGATATAATATAATCTCCTGAAAGAGAGTCTATTGTAAGCTGAAGCTCTATTTTATCATAATTATCGGTAGTCTTCGAGACCTTATCCCTCAAGTAATTCAACGATTTATTCCGCGCTATTGTAAATAGATAGGAGCGGATATTCTGATTTATATCGAGCAGGTCACGTCTCTTCCAAATAGACATAAAGGCATCCTGTGTAATATCCTCAGCATAGTAATAATCCTTGATATAGTGGCAGACAAAGAACCTGACATTTGAATATTCTGCATTGAAGAATTGTTCAAACATCTCTCTGTCTCCTGCTTTTATCGCTGAAAACAATAATTGTTCAGTTTTAACTTGCATTAAGGAATTTTCAGTGAATTACACCAAAACAAAAATAACAGGATTTATTGGAACATCTGTCATAAAAAGATATGTTGGCAACAACAAAACATTAATCGTATCTTTGTCGGCTCAAAAAATGACATGATAAATTCACAGAAAGTCAAGAGCACAGTAATGCCTATCTCCCTGATAACCGGCATTATCTGTGGATATTTCATACCAGACTTCATAAATACTGCAGACATAGCCATCCCATATCTTATCGGGGTAATGTTGCTTATTACTTATAGCAATATTTCTTTCGAAGACCTTAAGTTAAAAAAACTGCCTGTAATAATGCTTGCAATACAGATCATAGGTTCGTTCTTGCTTTATATAGCAATTCGTGACTGGAATACTCTCTTTGCAGAACAGGCATTTATCTGTCTTCTTTGTCCTGTAGCAACATCAGCTACAGTCATTACGGCTATGTTGGGAGGAAGTGTAGCATCATTGGTTTCCTACACTATCCTATGCTATATCTCTACTGCCCTTGTTGGTCCATTTATACTTACTTTTGTAGGAGGCACACATGGCATCTCTTTTTTCATCTCTTCATTGATGATTGCAAAACAGATTTTACCACTTATCCTGCTTCCATTCATAATTGTAGTCATACTTCGTAAGCTTGCTCCAAAGGTGAATTCAATCTTGCAAAGGAATCAAAGCACATCATTATATCTATGGAGTATCACTCTTGTCCTCGTTATAGGCAAAGCAGCTACTTTTGCTTTTTCCCAACCAGGTAACATGCTTATGACAGAGATAGGTCTGGCTGTCATTTCTCTTATTATGTGCCTTGCACAGTTTGGCATCGGCCATCTTCTCGGTGTTCGCTATAAAGAAGCAATTGTAGGGACTCAAGGACTTGGACAAAAAAATACTGCCATCGGAATGTGGATGGCATTCACTTACCTGAACCCTCTGATATCTATAGGCCTTGCAACATATAGCATCTGGCAGAACATAATCAACTCCACTCAGATCTATTTATCAGCCAATAATAAAATGTAGCCGGTTATATATATTGACGTCACTCATGCCATTGTCAAAATCAAGGAAAAGCATATTCAAGTCAGGATAAAGCTCCTTGGTACGTTTTTCTATACCTTTTGAGACTATCTGGTTGGCAATGCACCCGAAAGGTTGAAGACTCACAACGTTGTTTATCCCCTCTTCGGCAAAGCGTGCAAACTCACCAGCAATTCCCCATCCTTCTCCAAACTGAGAATTTGTATTGATGATTCTCGATGCCTTCTTTGCCTCTTTGTGTGGGCTTTCAATCGGCATGATATCCGGAAACTGACTGATGGCATCCTCCATTTTGCGAATAATCTCAAAAATATATCTTTCCGCAAAATCCAGCACAAATTTTGGGGTTTTCCTGTCATGGATATTATCTTTTATACGCGCTTCAGTGTTTGCAAAAAAAGAGATAAAGAAGTTTGTGATTGCAGGCAGAACTGGTTCAACACCTTGTGAAACCAACCATTTCACAACATTCTTGTGAGCAAAATCGTTGTATTTTACATAAATCTCACCCACCACTCCAACCTTGGGAACATCCTTCTTTCCAAGCGCAGATGTAAAATCTTTTGCTGCAGATGAGGCCAGACAAAGGAATTCTTCTGGTTTAT
>JBAYMP010000134.1:0-3493 GCA_041663505.1 Bacteroidales bacterium
ATCCGGTCTCGGATCCACCCCGCTCAAAGTCAATGCCGGTCTCGCCTTCGCATTGATCACCGCTTGCTGCGTGTTATACGCCGCCGTGTAAGTGTTGCCCGGCGTCATCGTGTTCGCATCTTTGTTGGTCATCATTATATCCCATCCGTATTTAGGAGTTCACAAAGTTCTGACATTTTTTTCAGTCCCCCAACAGGGTTTTTCGTTCCAGTTCTGATTGGTTCCCATACACCGCATACACCGGATATCCCCATCCGTTCCCCGTCCACGTCGGGCGATTGCTATCAATTGACACCCAGTGGTCAATGTTTTCAATAGACGCAAAATACTTTTTGGGTTCCAGAATCTCTTTTACGACAATCGCCCGTTCATCAGCGCTCACAATCTGACATTCGGGAATAACTACTCCATACGTTATTCTGCCTCCGCCGCCGGGGTCTTCAGGATGTTTTGAGGCATCTGCCAACGTCTCAAAATGATCGTGGTACCAACAATTGGGATCTAAGTGGTGTGGCGGGAACCGGAACTCTCCCCGGCGTTGGAATAGCACCCATAACATCCTGTCCCCTACTTCCCGGTAAGCAGAGTCAAAAAAATATTTAAATATTGCTACTGGAATACCTCGTGAGAGAATATCAAACCGGTGTTGTGCTGCCAGTGCCGAGTTCGGATGGAGGTTCTCTCCTGCTTCCGTTTTGCCTTCACACTTCCGGTAATCTTCAAACACTTCCCAGAGGATTTTAGCGTTCCCCGTAAGTTGTGTGTGATAATCCGGTATCTTGATAAACCGAAGGGCTAATCGAAATCCGGACATGAAAACCGTATTGAATTTGAACGTTTCCGGGTCTGTCCGTTCAATTCCATCCTGACTATTAATAAATTCCATGTTAATAAGCGGTATTAGTTGGAAACGGTATAAAGGTTTGTATATCTAGAAAAGTATAAATAAATAAAACACCATATCTATATTCATGACAAACAACAAGGGGGTAATAAATCCCGTCTGTCCAAACTGTAAGAAGAAAGGAATTAATTTCCGAAAAGACGGATCGGTAAGATGTAAAGCATGCGGTTATGAAGGTGCATACGAGGTTAAAAAATGACAGAAATGATCCAAATCTCTAGTATCAAACAGGATGCCGCCACCCAGCCTCGCGTCAAAATGGATATGTCGATTGTCGAAGAATACGCCGAAGAGATGAAGAATAAAGTAAGGTTCCCTGCTCTGGACGTATTCAAAGTTGATGAAGAGTATATCCTTGTTGACGGATATCACCGGGTTCTAGCTGCCCAAAGTGCAGGGTTGAAAAAATTGCCTTGTGAAGTCCACGATGGAACTATGCGAGATGCTATTTTGTTTGCTTCGGGGGTGAACGATACTCACGGGGTTCGTCGAACCAACGAAGATAAACGCCGGGCAGTAAAGCACTTGCTAAATGATCCTGAATGGTCGCAATGGTCGGATAACAAAATTGCGGAAATCTGTAAAGTCTCGCCGATGACCGTCGGGAAATACCGAGAAGTCACTATAAAAGTTTATAGTGACAATCGGACTCCAGAACGCACATATACGACGAAGCAAGGCAAAACAAGCACCATGAAAACTGAGAATATTGGAAAGAAGAAACTCGAACCGGAAACAGAAGTTACTCCGGGAGTCATCCCCGAACAAATTACAACACCGGTTATCGAATCTGCTCCCATTCCGTTACCTCCCCCACGCCCGCCTACACCCGTTCCTACCACTCACAAGACTATAGAACAGGTGCGAAAAGAGAAAGCCGAACAACTGGATAGAGCCGTAAATGCGATGTTAGATCTAATGCCCTCTACCCGGTTCCGGTCAATCATCGATGAGAAAAGGGAACAAAGTCCAGGAGAGTTCAAAACATCGGCAGAGGTTATTACGCGGGCACTTGACTTTTTCGCGGAGAAGTGGAAACCATGAACATAATGGAAGATATCCATAAACTAATTGCAGAAAAACGGGAACTTGGTAGAATACCGACGGCGATCATTCTGAACGTACAATCATACGCACTTCTCAAAAAAGAATGGCGCAACATCTTCAAAACAGACTGTAATGAAATTTTTGAATATGGAGGATTGCCTGTATTTTATGACAACTCCGCACCATATTACCCATCGTTTCCAACGATATTAATTACGGTGACACCATGACACTAACAAAAATTGAACAATTCCAACTGTTTGGACTATTTGGACTGATCAGTGCATCGTATACAATCGGAGCATTTGGACCCTATATAGGACTGATCTTTAAGGTACCCATTTTTGCGGGAATCGGGATATTTGTATGTTATTATTATAATCGCGTTAAAACCGATTACGGCAACGACCTGTTCCTGAAAACCCTGACGAAAGCCAAACAAGAAGGCATAACCATAACCGTAACGAATGCAACGTGCCCGCATTGCGGCGGGAACATCTTTAAAGAACCGTTGCCATAATGGAGATAGGATATGACACCGGAAGAATGTAAAGGTAAAATGACGCCTGAAGAGTTCTATAAGCTCCTCTGCGATCGGGAAGAGCAAACGAGACGTGCAGAGACATATAAGGCAACCATCGAACGATTGCTTGAGAGCCGTGAGAGTATACTGAAAGATTTTGAGAATTTGGTTGAATCAAATTATCAACACTATTTAATTTCTACAAGGGATGATACTCTTATGTCTCCAGATAGAATAACCGATTTAATAAAGGATATACGACAAGAATTTAATGAACTAGTTCAGAATCCCCCCAAATCCCCATTAGCTGACCAGCTTGTTAAAGGAAATGATGAATTGTTCCCGGATTATCCCCATGAGAATAAAGAACAGTCAAAACCGAAGAAACCCATAAAATTAAATTTTGAGGTACATGGGTTTCAGAATAATGTTTTATTGATGAAAAAAGAACATTCGGTAGAGGTATCTCCTGGGGATGATATCAAAATTGACGTTTCAACCCCAATAATTGGGATTCGTGAATCTGGAGTGACACACAGTACTATGGGGTATCTGGACAAAATTGTCTTGATATGCACGGTCTCAGAACATACTAATGTGACAACGGATGCAACTCCTAAAGTGATGTATAACTGCATCGAAACTTTCAAGTCAAAGGATAAAAAACACGACTGAAGAAGATTTTGACTCTTTTTTCCTATTCTAAACCCAGTGTTACAGTCTGCGAATTTGGCAGAAACCTATAAATAGAATTGGTAAAATACATTCCTATTGTAATATGAACGCCATTCTAAACACGAAAAATATAAAGGCGAAATTCAAGAAAGCAATCCGGGATATCAAAGCAGGGCGCTTTGGGCAGAGTGTTCAGCGTGTGCTCACGGATTATACGGATGCCGGAGATGCAGGTCATCGCCGGAAAGCTCGGATGTGCATGTGCATTCGGTGACCAGCCCGCACCGGTCCCCTACTTTTCTTTTTGCGCACCCGCTTCTCGGCTCTCTCGTTCTCAATTCACA
>JBAYMP010000135.1:0-3470 GCA_041663505.1 Bacteroidales bacterium
AGAATTGAATACCATTTCCAACACGAGCCATCTCGTCTGGAAACTCACACCCTCCTATAAAAGATATGTGACAATTTTTAATAGTGATATTGTCATTACCGTAAGCTCCCTCAATACCATGATAACCACCATACCTGACATCCAGTCCATCTAAGGTAATATAGTCTCTTGCTCCGAGTGTAATTATAGTTCTGTCTAATGCGCATTCAATATCTGTATAAACAGTTCCCGGATTTCCCACAGAATATAAATACACCGCTCTTTCTGCATCATTCCAGAACCAATCTCCTTGAGCATTAACTGAACCCATAGTAAGCTCTTTATGACCCACACTTTCTTCTCCATTAAATATCAGGTTGCCTACACCATCACCATAATTAAATTGAGCATCTGCATTTTTCCATATATTTCCACCCTGATCAGTCCAATCAGAATCTTCATTTTCTTCTTTAGAACCATAAAATAATGGCTTATTACCTGTTCCATATGAGCTATAAACTATTCTACCTGAAGCTGTACCAGCTGGTGGTACAAATGAAATATACTCCCTCCATATATCACCTTTTTTAAATAGGACACTATCATCTGCTGTAAATGAAAAACCATTTACTTTTGCAACTGTTGCCCATGCTGTAGCATCTGTTAATCCATCTAAAGCATCGTTTCCACCATTTTTAACATAATACACAGGAACTGTTTCAAAATATCCCAAATCAGGAGCAGTACCACGAAACCCGATACCAACATCTGTTCCTGTATTGACTAAATCACTTCCAACAACTAACTTTAAATAATCTACTGATGGTTTAGCCCCATTTACCCTTGCTCCTGAAACGCCTGTACTATCAATCGAAACAAAGTCGCCATCAGTTACAGTATAACCACCATCCCAACTATTTGTTATTGAAATATCAGTTACTTCTTTAAGTATTGTACTATTATTCCAATTATCATAAGCTATATTATTCTTAAAGATATTTACAGTTGTACCAGCTATTGTGCCTTGAAATTGATATGCTGGCTCTTTATAAATTTGTTTACCATTTTTGTAAGCAATATTATTATATAGTTCACAAGGATTTATTAACGTTGTTGACCATGTATTTTGACTAAAACCAGCATCATAATTCTCAAATGAAACACAGTTTGTAACTTTCTTTCTAATTACATCTCTACTTGTTCTAACTGATCCAAGTTTAAACCCGTTACCGTCTCCACCTTGAGTTATTCCATCTTCCCTGTAACCATTATGATAAGCCCAACAACTATCAATTAATGTATAACCCTCATTTGCCCATAGATCAATTCCGTCATCAGAATTACGATAGAATCTACAACCCCTTACTGTATTAGACGATGTACTATTTGCTATTTCTCCAACAGCAAGACCGTCTGCATTACCATAAGGCCCAGGACTTACTGTTGTTGGATCATAATGGTGATGAAAATCACTATTCAAAATTAAATTTTCTGTTGTAGTACCTCCGGCATTTTCCTCTAAATACATACCACCTGCTCCATGATGAATGTTTAACTCCTCAAAAATGCAATAACTACAATTTACTGCCCAAAATTGCATACTTGCCCCTAATGCCTGAGTAAATCCATAAACTTCGATACCTTTCATGTGTATGTAATTCCCAGATAGATATAGCCCTGAAGTCCAAGAACCATAAGTAAATGTGGCTCCTCTTGTTATTTTTGGCACTTCATTCTGATATCTCCATATCTTTATTAAATTGCCTGCTGTTCCATTTTTACCTGTTAACCATTGTGTTTGTAAGTAAGTATAAGTTCCTCCTCTCATATAAACAGTATCGCCAGCAGCAATAGCTATCCATGCTTTATTTAAAGTAAACCAAGGACTCGCAAGTGTCCCACTATTACCATCGTCACCAGTAGGAGATAGATAATAATCAGCCGCACTTATTTTAAGAGCAATGAAAATAAATAATATGGTTAATAATTTCCTCATTAATTAAAAGGATGTGTTTTGCCAAGTCCCCCGTTATATAATTGCCCTACTTCAGCACGAGTTAATTCTCTTTTCCATATTGCTATTTCATCAAGTATACCATCAAAATATAACTCTGATCCAGCTCCAGCATTACCAAATCTTAACGCATCATCAGTTCCTCCAACTGTTCCAGAGAATATTCCACCAGCCCCACTTGTCAAAGTCTCTCTAACATTGTTGACATACATGTAAAGAGTGTCATTATGCCCTCTTTGAATAACAGCGATATGATACCATGTTGAATCTGATAACCCTGCGTCATTAGGACATACTTGATAAGATACATTTGCTGTATTCGCTGACCTGAATAGTGGATTGTCAATATATCCGTCAAGTCCAGGTATATAAATTCTTTGTGAAGAAGTAGGAGTTGTTAAATTAGCACCATTCATTATATAAGCAGCCGTTCTTGCAGAAGCAGAAGGCATAGAATCTAATTTCATCCAAAACGAAACTGAAAATGTTGTATCAAGATCGAGAGCAGTAACAGGTGTTTCAACTGCCATAACATGAGCAGCATCACTAAATTTTATACCATAGCCTAATTTAGCAACTACTCTCGAAGGACTCCCTGCCACACTTGCATCCTGTGTATCCGTAGCATCATCAGCAACACTACCACTCGTTTCATCAAGTTTCCAATAAGCTGACAATCCCGTAAGCAGGCTTGATTCTTCTCCTGTTAATGATAGGTCGCTCCATGCAATAGGATCAAGTATTCTTACTTCAACCTCTTCCTCATCTTGCCAAAGAGGATTGACGGTTACGGTGTTTGTATTTAATCGGAATCCTTCATTCAAGTTAGCCGCAATAGCTCCATTATAATAAGCCAATGCCCCGTCACGATATACGTCTAAATGCTTACCCCCGAAGTTAGCATGAGTTAATGTTGAATCGGCTGTAGTAGGTGCGCCTGCTGTAGTACCCACAATAAACTTTAATATCTTCCCATCTAACCCACCACCAGAACTTACAATTAAGCTCCGCACCTGATCGGGTGTTAAGTAGTAATCATTCCCCGTACTCCCTCCTTCGTAATCATTAATAACTAACCCTACTGATGCTGCTGCTAATCTTGCCACTACCGTGTCATTAATTTCCGCACTTACCTCTGGTTTAATAGGATAGTTTGAAAGCATTGCAGACGTATCGTTATGATTAACATAAGGCGTTAACATTGCGGCAGTATCACTTATATTTAACTTCCCGTTAACTAATGATCTTACATTTGCTTTAGTATCCAATGTGTCTGTCCCTGCACTTGATGGTAACACTAATGTTCCTGTTGCAGCCGCATAAGTTTGTAATGTAATAGTTCCTGATGCTCCCCCATCCATGTATATCTTTGCACCCAATCCCTGTAAGTCTAAAGCAGGAGCTACTTTGGTTATCCTTAGATTCTGGTTATACACTCTCACGCTCTGTGCTGAAACCAAAGCCCCCAAGAGTAAAC
>JBAYMP010000136.1:0-3393 GCA_041663505.1 Bacteroidales bacterium
AAATTATTAATTGCTGATGAGCCCACAACAGCTTTAGACGTCACGATTCAAGCTCAAATTCTCGATTTAATGATGTCATTAAAACAAAAAATTGATACATCAATTATTTTAATCACTCATGATCTCGGTGTCGTTTCCGAAATTTGTACAAAAGTCGTTGTTATGTACGGCGGAATGGCCATGGAAAAAGCAAATGTTATTGATTTGTTTGATAATCCGCAACATCCATATACTCGGGGTTTATTAAAATCAATTCCTAAAAATTTTACTGGAGGTCGAGAAAGACTTATTCCGATTGATGGGACACCTCCTGACTTGCTTAATCCTCCCAGCGGGTGTCCGTTTTCACCGAGATGTCCCTATACTATGGGCATCTGTTTGAAACAAGCCGCCCCGCTATATAAGATATCGGACAATCATTATGCTTCTTGTTGGCTTCATAACAGCGAAGCTCCGACCGTTGAGAAATATGAAAAATCTCAGGAGGTCGAAGAATAATGAGTACATTACTTGATATTAGAAACCTAAAAAAATATTTTATCACCGGGGTTGGCAAAAATAAGAAAGTTTTGACAGCAGTTGATGATGTAAGTTTTACTATTGAAAAGGGTGAAACCTTTGGACTGGTTGGGGAATCTGGTTGCGGTAAAACAACAACGGGCCGAACGATTGCGAGACTCTACACACCGACGGCTGGTCAGATCTTGTATAATGATGTCGACCTTGCACTTTTGAATGAACAGAAAATGCAACCATATCGACGGAAAATTCAGATGATATTTCAAGATCCATATGCCTCACTTAATCCGCGAATGACGGTTACGGATATCATTGCCGAAGGCATTGATACCCATAAGATTGCTACTGGAGTCGAACGTCAAGAAATGATTTACCAAATGCTCGAAAAAGTCGGGTTGAAACGCGAACATGCCGGGCGCTATCCTCATGAATTTTCTGGGGGTCAAAGACAACGAATTGGAATTGCTCGTTCGTTAGCTTTAAATCCAGAATTGATCGTTTGCGATGAGCCGATTTCCGCGCTTGACGTTTCAATTCAAGCCCAAGTTGTCAATATGCTTGAGGATTTACAACAAGAATTTGGTCTCACATATCTTTTCATTGCTCATGATTTATCGATGGTTCGTCATATCAGTGATCGCATCGGTGTTATGTATCTTGGACGTTTAGTCGAAGTTGCCACAACTGATGAGTTATATGAAAAGCCGCTTCATCCTTACACAAAATCGTTATTATCATCAATTCCCATTGCCGACCCTCACAAAAAAGTATCTGATACCAGAATTATTCTTGAAGGTGATGTTGGAAGTCCGATTAATCCGAAACCAGGATGCCGGTTTGCCTCTCGTTGTCGCTACGCGCAACCAGAGTGCTTTACCGTGACGCCTCAACTCCGCGAAATGAAGCCGGGACACACTGTTGCTTGTCATCTCGCGGATCAAATTTAGTTAATTTAATCGCAGCATGCGAGTAAATTAAAAATATAATGAAGATTAAAGGAGAAAAGGAGAACGAAAATGAAAAAAATGTTTGCAGTATTATCAACTTTTCTGCTATTGTTTGTCTTAATTGGCTGCGGAACTACGACAGCCGACGACACAACAACAGCAGCAGAAGTCACAGTATTAAACTGGAACATCGGTGCCGAACCAGCTTACATTGATCCAGGACTAAACGGTGCTTCTGACGGTGGCGATGTTATCAGCCAGACGTTTGAAGGTTTAGTTCGTGAAATCAATGGTGTTGTTACACCTGGTATTGCGGAAACCTGGAGCACTTCAACTGACGGACTCACCGTCACTTTCAATCTGAGACACTCCAATTGGAGCGATGGCTCAGCTCTTGATGCGGATGATTTTCTCTATGCCTGGAGACGGGGACTTGATTTGCGAACTGCAAGTGAATACACCTGGATTTGGGAATATACAAACATTGTTGGCGCTGTCGATGCTGTATATTGGACCGACGATTGCGACAACGATGCTTTAGTCGAAACATGCAATGTTTACAATGATGATGACGAACTGGTCGGAACCGATTATTCTGACGGTTTAGATGACGAAACCGGCTTAACCATTGATGCGACGATTGCTAATGTTGGAATTGCTAAAGTTGACGACTATACTTTGACTGTTACCTTGATTCAACCGACAAACTACATCGTCAGTTTGTTATCATTCTATCATTTTATGCCGGTTAAAGAAGCCGCTGTGGAAGCCACTGACGGAGCCGACGGTGCATGGGCAATTCACCCAGCAACCGCTGTATCTAATGGTGCTTTCTATCTTACTGGTTATACAACTGGTGATGGTTTAGTATTAACAAAAAACCCGAACTTCTGGGATGCTGACAATGTCCATTTAACCCAAATCAATGCCAAATTCATCGATGAAGATGCATCGGCATACTATGCTTATCAACAAGGCACTCTCGATGTTATTCCATCAGTCCCCGCGGCCATGGTTCCAACTCTGGTTGCAGAAGACCCGGAATTCCACGTATTTGCTTTGTTAGGAACCTATTATGTAAACTTCAATATGGACATGCCACTGTTTGCCAATGCTAAACTTCGTAAAGCATTAGCTTACTCGATTGATCGTGAAGCGATTTGCGAAGCGTTAAGTGCTGGACAGATTCCGGCCACAAGTTTTGTCCCCGAAGGCTTTGTCGACAACTTGGGAAATGATTTTTCCACAACTGCCGGTGATTTCGGGATTGCGACCGATGATGGTAACTACACGTTGGCTCAGACATTATTCAAAGAAGCCGCTGTTGAACTCGGATATGCGACAAGCGTTACTGATACCACTGGAATCGCAAACTTTGTTCTCGCCGTTAATGAATACACCTACATGTCAAATAACGGTTCTGGACATGACTTAATTGCTCAGATGATTATTGAATCATGGAATGTCAACCTCGGTCTGACCATCGAATATGAAAATCAGGAATGGGCTGTTTTCCAAAATACTCGTCAAGATGGCGACTATGAAATGTCTCGTGGCGGTTGGTTAACGGACTATATGGATCCATCCGGCATGCTTGCTATTTTCACTCAAGACAATGCTTACAATGATCCTAATTATGCCAGTGCTGCTTTTAACACATTAATGACAGATGCGATTGCTGCTACTGATCCTGCTGTTCATTTTGCTAAATTATACGATGCCCAAGAACAACTCATGGATGATATGCCGATAATTCCTCTTTATTACTATTCCGATACGATCTATATTAAGAGCTATGTTAAGGGATGGGCTAGAAGTGTTCTCGGATCAATCGATCTTACTCGCGTATATATCGAAGGCAAATAAAAAAGCTACAATAATTTCGAAACGTTTATAAAAAAATTGTATTTAAAAAAATGGTTGTCCG
>JBAYMP010000137.1:0-3388 GCA_041663505.1 Bacteroidales bacterium
ATACCGGTAGGAGGACAAGTTATAAGACAAAGTGACGGTAAAGCTGAAATCAGTATTGGGGCGACGCTCTTTATTGGCAATTCTTTAAGCAATCCTGCCGGTTATTATACAGGAACTTATGAGGTTGTTTTTTTGTATAACTAATTATGGTAATGATAAAACATGCGTTCTTTGAAATGATTCCATGCATAATATTTAATGGCAAAAAAAGTAAAATAGATGATAAAAATGTGTTTTGCTGAGCTCAAAAATAGTTTATTAAAATTATTCGGTATATTTTCAATAAATTCTAAGTATTAAATTATCTTTGGACGTCAAATCTGTAATAATATTGATTATGAAAAACAAATTTAGTTGCATAGTAATATTAATGCTTCTTATCCAAGGGGCTCAGCAAATGTTTTCTCAAGGGAATTTATTGGTCGCACCTATTCGTGTAGTTTTCGAAGGAGGGAAGCAAAGGGAAGATTTGAATCTGTCAAATATAGGTCAGGATACGGCTGTTTACCTTATCTCTTTTTTGCATTATCAAATGCTTGAAGATGGTAGTTTTAAACAACTTGGTGACACAGATGTGTTGACGACTCCAAGAGCTGACACTTATTTAAGGGTTTTCCCTCGGAGAGTGACATTACCTCCCGGAGAATCCCAGATTGTAAGACTACAATATCGCAAGAAAGCTGAAATGGAGGTTGGTGAATATCGTTCTCATTTATATTTCAGAGCTGATAAGAATGCAACACCTTTAGGATTGGTAAAAGATGAAGATACGACCAGATTATCGGTCAGCATAACACCTATTTTTGGTATAAGTATTCCAATAATCATACGTAATGGGAATCTTAATCTAGGTTTGACTCTTTCTGACGTTTCCCTGACTGAAATCAGTGACACAGTATTCAACTTGGCTGTTACAATCAATAGAACAGGAGAAAGATCCGCCTATGGTGGTTTGGAGGCTACCTTTGTTCCTGATAAAGGTGAACCTTTTTTGGTCGGTCTCGCAAACGGTGTAGGTGTTTACACTGATATAAGCAAGCGAAAATATAATTTGCCGGTAAGGGTAAGCAAGGGAGTTAAACTTCATTCAGGTAAAATTGTAATACGGTATGTCATGCCAAAAGACGATGGAGGAAGAGAGCTTGCACGTACGGAGTTCCTAGTCTCCTGATTTTTCTAAATCTATAAATCCGGAAAAATGTGAATAAGTTTGCATTCCCTCTTCTGTTGATGTTTATCTGGGGAATTAATGCTTTTGGGCAGAACGCTCCTGATTTACCATCACGTACTGGAACGGTATTGTATCCTATAATGTCTTTGTCTTTCGGCGATTTTACCATCCCTGCGAGTTCGGCTAACGGGTATATCACTGTATCTTGCAGTGGTATGCGCACTCCAACCGGAGATGTGTACTTGTTGAATATGGGAAGCGCTGTGCAAGCTGCCATGTTTGAATTTAAACTTTGCCCTGGTAGGACTGTAACAATAAACTATCCAACCGATGCAAAATTAATTTGGTCTGGCGGCTCCGGGGGAAATCTTGATATTGTTGAGCTTACCTTCGAGATTGACGGAGTTCAGATTTTAGATTCGGGAACAGGATTTATCAAGTTTAACTCCAATAAAGGATGCAATGACATTCATCGCATATTCATGGGGGGTAAAGTCAGAGTCGGATCAATAATGTCCAACCCCTCTGGTTCATATCATACAGACATTGTTCTGAGGATTGATCAGCAGTGATTTTCATTTTAATCTGTTTAATTCTTTTTATTATCTATCTTCTATAAAACTTTTATAGTTCAATGTCAGTATTGTATCCCCATTATAAAAAAACTTTTTTTTTGAAACTGGGGATAGTCATGTATCTGTTTATGACAGGATCTACCCTTTACGGGCAAAGTTCCTTTGATAAATCTGACCTTGAAGAGTTTAACGTAACCATCGACTTCGGTGAAATCGGGAGCTATATTTTCCCGGCTTTTTATGAGGATCCAGACGGATTGTACTTGCCAGCAGATGAATTGTTGAGTTTGTTGAAAATTGTAAGGACAGTTTCTTCTGAGGGCCAGGTAATAAAAGGCTTTGTTGAAACAAATGACGCTTCTTATGAAATCAACTATCCTAAAAGATTCATTTCTTTCAAAGGTAAGACCGTAATGCTTGAGGAAAAAGATGCCTTGATGGATCAAGGCACGCTTTATTTAAGAAATAATGCTTTTGAGAAAGCATTTAGTTTCAAATTCGAGTTTTATTTCCGATCGCTTTCTGCAACATTTAGTTCGGATTTTGAAACACCGGTAATAAAACTAAAAAAGCAGGAAAAATTACGTGAAAGGATTGGCAGCAAAGATAAAGGTGATGAAATGACTTATGACACCATTATACCCAGAGACTATCATTGGTTTAAGGGAGCCATGGTTGATTGGTCAGTAGCCTCAAGTCAGGCTCAGGAATATGCCGGAGATACGCGCGTGGAATTAGGAGGAGGAGCAGAAATTTTTGGTGGAGAAACGAATATATCCTTGAATTGGTCAAGTGAGTATGGTATGGAAAGACAACAGCAACAATATAGTTGGAGATGGGCTGACAATAGCTCCAAAGTTGTAAAGCAAGTGCAACTTGGAAGGGTCAGCAGCCGTTCGATAGCGTCATTGCTATCGCCTGTTGATGGCTTTGTCATATCCAATACTCCTACTACACTAAGAAAGGCATTAGGTAATTATGTAATTTCCGATTATACTGATCCTGACTGGATGGTAGAACTATATGTAAATAATGTATTGATTTCATATACAAAGACTGACGCTTCAGGATTCTATACTTTTTCTGTGCCTATCGTATATGGTACCTGTAATGTAACTTTGAGATTTTATGGTCCTGGCGGAGAAATGCGATCAGAGCAAAAAACGTTTAATATGCCTTACAATATGCTTCCATCAGGTGAATTCGAATACAGATTAAGTGGAGGCGCATTGATGGATTCCCTGGATTCAAAATATGGGAGAGTTGAATTCAGTTATGGTTTGAGCAGATGGTTTACAGCTGGTGTAGGTGTTGAATATCTTACTTCAATAACAGAAAATCCGGAAATCCCTTTTGCCAATTTTACTTTACACCCTTTTGCCAGCATACTGATAACCGGCGAATATGCTCACAATGTGCGGGCTAAAGGAACAATGAATCTTACATTGCCAGGACATACTACAGTTGAATTAGCTTATGCCAAATATAAACCTGAACAAAAGGCAATCATTTATAATTATCTGGAAGAAAGGTCAGGTAGCTTATCATTACCGTATCGTTTCAATTTCTTGTCCGGATATATCAAAGCCTCACTAAGGGAGAATATTTATTCCAACTTCAACTTCACTTCAGGTGAGCTCAT
>JBAYMP010000138.1:0-3382 GCA_041663505.1 Bacteroidales bacterium
ACGCCCTCAATAAAGCCGCTTCAATTTTACGGCTTCATTATGGCGGATGAATATAAAAACTTCACGGACTGCACGGACTAGATGGACTATATTTTGTGGTTTTTATAAATTATGACACTACTGGTTGTGGTAATTGCTCGGCTACTTCCCGCTTGATACGCAATACCCGGGACGGACCAATTCTTTCGGCTTCTATCTTTCCCTCGCTGATCCAGCCATAGAGCGTCTTGACTTTCACATTATAAAAATCAGCGACTTCTTGAGGCGTCAAATATTTTTTATTCGGCAGATCAGTCATACTCACCCCACCATCATGCGTTGTTTGATTTCTTCGGCCGTCATGCCTTCATAGACGGACTTCTGTCGCTTCGCTTCGGGATTCATCGCCATGAGCGCCACTGCTGACAATCCCGCCATTAACGGATCTATTTTGCCGGTCCCGCTCGCTTGCTTCGTGATTAAAATAGCGTTGCCTTTCGGTTCTACCCTGGCATTTCCGACGCACCATTGCATCATCCGTGATCCGCTATGAATGATTGTCTTCTCGGCAACCTTGCGCTCAGTCGTCTTTATCGCGCTATTCATCCGCCAGCCCTGGGAGATTCCGACAATCCGCTCATGTTCTATCGCTCCGACGCCGGTATAATTTCCATTTGCGTCCTTCTCTCCACCTTCCAGTTCGTCAATGATTGCCCCGATTCCTGCAGGGTCCACGCCGATCCGGTCAAGAAGTCCCGAGGCGTCACATTTCCGGACGATATCCCCGAACTGCTTCACGTCCTGGCCGATTTCATCAATAATAATCAGATCCCCATCTTTTGCAAAGTCGTGATACTTCGGGGCTTCTGATTTACGGCGCTCGAGAGCGATTGCATGGCACCACGCCTTTGACCACCAATACCAAACACCAGTCTCAGCATCCCGGCCTAGGACAGTCAGCCCTAAAAGATCGTCGAGGCCTCCGCCGTCTCCGCCTATTTCAATCACGTCGGATTTCTCCAGGATAAGATCAAGGGTCACTTCCCCGGCCGCAGCATCCCAAAAGTCCGCGCCTGCCCATCGCTGCGCCTTCATGGAAGTAGCAATCTGAATATTCAGGTGCTTTGCAAGAAAACTCTGCATGGACTGTGGGCCTTCAACTTCGGCTTTCTTGAATTCCCGCTTCAGGAAATCCTCGTCAACAGAAGCGCCAAGGTTCGGGTTCGGGATGTAGAAATTTTTGGGAACCAGATGTAGTTTCTTTTCAACCATATCTTTCGGGAACTCATAGATAATCGGAAGAAAAGCCGGATCGTCAATTTTGCCGTCCCGGACGCCGCGGGCATATTCCAATTTGTCGGCATACACGCCCGCAGGGGCTTCATCGCTCTGTGTTGTGAGCCAAATAACGAACCCTTCCGGACGTGCCGCAAGCCCGCCGGTTACTTCGGTGAAGATATTCGTAGCGGCCGGCCGCTTACCAAAAAGCCATAGCTCTTCAACTAGGATCCCAACGCCCTTTAACCCACCTACGGTATCGCTCTCAGCCGCAACGATTTTCAGCGTGGCCCCTGCGTTTCGGTGTGTGATCTGCCGGTAATGTTCTTGCGGATACATAAGATCGGAAAGGTCCTCATCTGAACTGATCATCCCGCAAGAAGGCTTGAATGAATTCCCGGCCACTTCCACGGTCGGGGCAATAATAAAAAATTCTGCTGATTCGCGCCAATTCAGGATTAGGGCGGTCATCATGATTCCCGCGGCCATTCCACTATTATGTGTCGGGAGCATTGTTTTCCCGAAAAGGAATTGATGATCAGGGGAATCAACAACTATGCACTTCACGGGGACACTTTCTGTTTTTTTCGCTGCCACTATTTGCACGGTTTTGCTTCTCGCGTTTTTCCTGTCGGACCTCAGCCGCATTCTGTCTAGTTTTCTTTTTAACCTAAAAACAGGAAGTTCGTCGCGGAACGCCATAAATTGAACAATCCAAGCTTTCCCATCAACCGCAACTCTATTGCATTTCATTGAGCGTGGAATGAGGGAATATTTAATTCCGAGAGTCGAGAGAAGATTTCCTACGTCGGTGGAAAGCGTCTTGTTTGCGCTCGTAAACACAAGGTTATTTCCGGATTTTGATATTGATCCATCCGTGTCCATAAGTCCCTGTAGTAATGAAAGGCGCTGTAATATGCTTGCCCGAAAATACTCTTGCGGAATATGCTTATTATGTAATAAGCCGCGTTCCCTAAGCCTTTCGGTCAATGATAGTCTGGTTATGGGAGACGTGGGCGTTCCATTTCTTCTACGATGGTCATTTTCCCTTTCACAATCGAGACATCTTCCGTTCTCTTTTAACCGGTCGGGATTATGGCCTCTTATGCACATTGCCCTATCAACAACACCAACTGCCTGAGACCATGCCGCATTGCCTGCCTTTTGCTCCCTTTTACCGAATGACAATCCATCGGCGGCTATATTTTCCATGATTTCTTCGTCGGCACAGGTGATCCGCGCCCCCCTGTTGTCACCATCGCCCAGCCACGCCCCGAGAGTATAGGGCGGAATAGGAAGCGGAATTCTTGGCAAATCTAGCGGCGCGGGTATAGACACGGAATGATTTCTTGCTCCATCATGGCGGAATAGCGTTTCGGATATTTCCTTTGTGGTTCTCGTCCGTACCTTACTGACTATGTGGTTATTCCCCGGCCCACGTCCTGGATTATCGACAAGCGCAGAAGTGTTCCATAAATGACCGGCATCGGCAACAACCGCTTCACCATTGCTGAAGGTGACCTGATAGCAATCATGGTCCGTAAAAATATCGCTAACTGAAAGAACGCGACACGGCCTCCCATCTGTCCCAAAAACTTCACATTCGGGCGTGATCTCTCCCATTGTCGTCCATCCGGAAGGGGTCGGAATTGGCGTATCAAGTGCAAGTGCCTTATCGTTTTTCTTTCCTACCATAATGAAAAATTCACGAATAAGGCGCCGCCCAGTTTCCGGATCACATGAACCGAAGATATGGGACACAAGATCGAACTGCCATTGACGGCCAACCTGTCCATAGGTCGGGCATCCTGGGACGTCTTTAAGGTGAAGCTCTTTAAATACAGCAAGTCCACGCGCTGCTTCTTCCGTGAATAACGGCGGGAAGGTGATCAGGGATTCACCGGCGATGATTCGTCGCTCCCAGTCCGGACAAGCTGTAGTCCATTCAACCATTCGATTTCACCAACGCTATCGGCGGGCGCCCGGGAGCAAATTTCCCGGCTCCGGCGTTTTTAGCTTTATCTGACTTCTCTTCTTTTTTCCCGACGCCTTCGCCCTTCCGCGCATGAATAAACGGGGCCGCGGCAACGGCCATTCGCGCCCGTAGTTCCTTGTTTTCCTTCGG
>JBAYMP010000139.1:0-3377 GCA_041663505.1 Bacteroidales bacterium
ATCCTGTTCGATAAATGTCGAGTTCAACTTGGAAGTAGATCTTGAAACTGCTGCAAACGACGTGAGGGATAAGGTCTCTGGTGCAATGAGAAGGCTTCCGCAGGATGTGGATCCCCCGGTTGTGGAGAAATCAGATGCCGATGCTCAGCCGATTTATTCAGTAACACTTCAAAGTAAAACCAGAAACATTATAGACCTTAGTGAGTACGCCGAGGTAAATTTTAAGGAGAGACTTCAAACAATAAGCGGTGTGAGTAGTGTCTCGATATGGGGCTCAAAGAGGTTTTCCGTAAGGCTGAGAATGGATCCGCTTCTTCTTGCCTCCTACAGAATAACACCTCTGGATGTCAGCCAGGCTGTAACAAGAGAAAACGTGGAACTTCCCTCCGGTACTATTGAAGGCTCTACAATGGAGCTCACAGTAAGGACTCTTGGAAAATTAAAAACTATAGACGATTTTAACAATCTTATAATTTTCAGGAAAGATGGAAGAATTGTAAGGTTTTCCGATGTAGGAGTTGCCGAAGTAGATGCAGAGGATACACGGACAATATTAAAGCGAAACGGAGTTCCGATGGTTGCCTGTATGCTTACTCCCCAGCCAGGCGCAAATTATATAGAGATTGTTGATGATGCCAAAAAGGCGGTGGAAGAGCTGAAAAAATCCCTTCCGGAAGATATCGAAGTCGGAGTTGGTTTCGACAACACGCTCTTTATCAGGGACTCTATATCTGAGGTTGAATCGACCATTTATCAGGCATTCGCCCTTGTAGTGCTTATCATATTCCTATTCCTGAGAAACTGGCGGACCACAATCATACCGATACTTGCAATTCCGGTATCTCTGGTAGGTTCTTTCTTTATAATGTATCTTGCAGGATTCTCAATAAACATACTTACACTTCTGGCTCTGGTTCTGGCAATAGGGTTAGTGGTTGACGATGCCATAGTGGTCATGGAGAATATCTACACCAAGGTAGAGAGAGGCATGCTTCCAAAACAGGCGAGCATAGAGGGGTCCAAAGAAATTTTCTTTGCAGTTATATCAACAACAATAACGCTGGTATCTGTTTTCTTTCCCATTGTTTTCCTGCAAGGTGTTACCGGAAGTTTATTCAGGGAGTTCTCAATAGTAATTGCAGGTGCCGTTATTATTTCGGCCTTTGTAGCTCTTACCCTGACACCTATGATGTCAAGCAAATTGTTGAAAACAGGTGTCAACGAGGGACGATTCTACAAGTTTACCGAACCATTTTTTGTATGGCTTAACAAAGCCTACATAAATTCTCTTACAAAATTTATGAAAAGACGTTGGATGGCCGTTGCATTTCTTGGAGTCTCTCTGGGTTTTATTGCCTGGCTCTGGGTATCCATACCATCGGAAATGGCCCCTCTGGAAGACAGATCTATGATTACAATTTCGAGCACTGCACAGGAGGGGGCAACGTTCAACTATATGCTTAACTATTCTGATGAGCTGTGGAATCTTATAGACGAGGAAGTTAAAGAGAAAGAAGGGGTATTGCAAATGGTCGGAATGGGTGCAAGAAACCGGTCGAATTTCCAGATTTCACTTATAGACCCCGATTTAAGAGAACGTAGCCAGCAGGAGATTGCAGATGAATTATCGCCCAAAGTTGCGAAACTCACCGGAGCAAGAAGCTTTGTTACCCAGCAGCAGACATTTGGCGGAAGAAGGGGAGGAATGCCTGTACAGTATGTAATACAGGCAAAGAATCTTGATTCCCTAAAGGATGCTATTCCAAGATTTATGTCGGAAGTGGCTCAAAGCGAGGTCTTTTCAAATTCAGATGTAAACCTGAAATTTACAAAGCCGGAACTCAGTATCTCCATAGACAGGGACAAAGCATCACTAATGGGCGTCTCGATACAGAATATCGCCCAGACATTGCAGCTCTCTATGAGTGAACAACGTATTGGCTATTTCATAAGGAATGGCAAACAGTATCAGATATTAAGCCAGATAGAACAGAATATGAGAAACAAGCCTCTCGATCTGGCAAACATTTATATCAGAAGCGATAAAGGCGAACTTATTCAGTTGGATAACCTCATCAAAATGGAAGAGAGCAGTACACCTCCACAGTTGTACCGTTACGACCGTTTTGTCTCTGCTACAGTCTCTGCGGCACTCTCAAAAGGTTTTACACTTGGTCAGGGAATTGATGAGATGGATAAAATTGCAAGGGATGTTCTTAATCCCGACAACTTCTCCACAACCCTCTCAGGCCAATCTAAAGATTTTGTAGAGAGTACCTCCAGTCTGCTTTTTGCATTTCTTTTGGCACTTGTGTTGATTTATCTAATTCTGGCGGCGCAATTTGAAAGCTTCAGGGACCCTCTTGTAATTATGTTTACCGTTCCTCTGGCCATTGTTGGAGCGCTTGTATGTTTATGGGGCTACGGAGAGACAATGAATATCTTTAGCGAGATTGGACTTATTATGCTTATTGGGCTGGTATCTAAGAACGGTATTCTGATGGTTGAGTTTGCGAACCAGAGAAAACTGGCAGGGCAGGAAAAATATGATGCAATCATGCACTCGGCAGCCTCCAGATTCAGACCCATACTTATGACGAGCCTTGCTACAATACTTGGGATCATGCCTATGGTGTTTGCAACCGGATCCGGTGCCGAGAGCCGTGTTGCAATGGGAGTAGCTGTTGCAGGGGGTCTTACCTTCGCAACCTTCTTTACTCTCTATATCATACCCGCAATGTACTCCTTCATCTCTGCCCCAAATCCAAAAAAAGAAGAACAATGAACCGAATAAAAAATATTTGCACAATTATTTCTCTGTTGCTTTTGCCTCTGATTGGCTTTGGACAGGAGCAAATTACTCTGGAACAGTGCATTTCGCATGCCTTGGAAAATAATTTTTCGGTCAAAATCTCGGGAAATCAGTTGCAGATTGCCAAAAACAATGTTACCCCCGCTCCGTTTATGCCGACACTCACCGTCGGTTCCAAACAGAGCAAAAACTCGATGCAACAGAGAAACCTGAGTGAGGAGGGGGACAGAGAGAAGAGCAGTTCAACAGGAGGCTCCGTAATTAACAGTGCAAATCTTGAATGGAGACTGTTTGACGGACTATCCATGTTTGCAACTAAGGAGATGCAAAATGAGTTCCTTGCTCAGGGAGAGTACAACTTCCGTTCTGTAGTTGAGAGCCTTGTGATGAAGATTTCTACCCAGTACTATCTGATAATCAGCTTACAGAATCAGGTGAATCTATTGAATGAAGGAGTGGGCATTTCTCAGATAAGATACAATCAGGCTCTCACAAAGTACAGAATAGGAAGAGATTCCGGACTCGAATACAAACAGGCAAAAATTTATCTGAACAGTGACTCTTC
>JBAYMP010000140.1:0-3367 GCA_041663505.1 Bacteroidales bacterium
CCTGTAAATTTGTTAATAAGTAATACTATGAAAAAACCTATACTTATAAAAAAAGATTTTAACATGTTAATTGTCGGCACCGGTGGCCAGGGACTGATCACGCTTTTAAAAATAATTTCTGAAGCGGCGATGCAAGAAGGCAAAGAAATAAAAACTTCCGAGCTGCACGGCTTGTCTCAAAGAGGGGGCTCTGTCCAGGTCCATATAAGATTTGGCGATCAAATTTATTCCCCTTTGATTGAAAAACAAAAAGCCGATTTAGTTTTGGCTTTAGAGGAACAGGAAGTTTTAAACGGAGTTTATTTTGCCCAGTCACAAACAAATTTTCTGATAAATCAATTTGTTATCCCCATACCTTTTCAGAAAGCAAAAACAGAAGAGGAAATAAAAAAAGAACTGGCGAAAATCAGTAAAAATATTATTTTAATTCCGGCCGACAAAATCTGCAAAGAGAAGCTCGGCAATAGCTTGGTCTCGGGAATTTATTTGATCGGTTTGGCAGTTTTTCAAGGATTGATTCCTTTAAAACCAGAATCCATTAAAACCGCTATTAAAAAAATAATCCCAGAACAATATCTGGAATTAAACGAAAAAGCTTTTGATTTGGCAAAAAATTAATTTTTTTCTATTTGGGCGCCCAGAGTTTTGAGTTTTTCTTCTATTCTTTCATAGCCTCGTTTAATCTGAGAGATATTTTCTATTGTAGTTTGGCCTTTAGCGGCTAATCCCGCCAGAATAAGCGCGGCCCCGGATCGAATATCAGAAGCGTTGAGTTTGGTGCCGGTTAATTCTGTTTTGCCAAAAATCAAAGCCCGGTGCGGATCGGTAATTTCAATATCGGCGCCCATTTTTCTTAGTTCCTGAAGATGCTGGAATCGGTTTTCATATAAAGGCTCGTGAATCAGACTTTTACCTTTTGCTTGGGTCAGAAGCACTGAAATTTGCGGCTGCAAATCAGTCGGAAATCCTGGATAAGGAAGAGCTTGAATTATTGTTGATGTAAAATCAAAAGATGGTTTCACAAGTATTTCTTCAAGGTTTTTCTCTTTTGATTCTATTATGTCAAAATTTACCCCGATTATTTTCATTATATTCAGGAACATGGTCATATGATCGGAATTGATGTTTTTTATTCTGCCCTGACCGCCAGTCAAAGCTAAAGCGATCATAAAAGTTCCGGCCTCTAAAAGATCGGGGCATATTTTATATTCGGCACCATTTAATTTATTTTTTCCTTTGACCAGAATGGTGTGAGATTCAGTTCTTTTTATTTCGGCACCCATTTTATTAAGAAAATTTTCCAGGTCTTGGACTTGAGGTTCATCGGCCGCTATTTGTATTTTTACGGTGTTTTCAGAAAGAGCGGAAGCCATCATCAGTATTTCGGTAGCGGTTACCGAAAATTCCCTTAAGGCGATGCTTTTGCTTTCCATTTTTGCGGGAGACTCTAGGATGTAAAAACTATCTTTTTCAGTCACCTTTACTCCAAGTTCCTCCAAAGCTTTTATGTGAGTAAGGATAGGCCTAAGTCCGATTTTGTCGCCGCCGGGATGGGGGATTTTTATTTTTTTAAATCTGGCTAAAAGCGGCCCGACCAAAAGAATAGAAACTCTCATTTTTTCAAAAAGATCAGTCGGAATTTTTTCCGGATTTATATTTTTTTTGTTTATTCTGATTTTTTTGGGCGAGAGCTGTTCTATCTCGGCTCCTATTTGTTTTAAAATTTCAATTTGATCCGAAACATCTGTTACGTCGGGTAGATTGTCAATAACAGAAGGTTCTTCTGAGAGCAAAGCCGCCGCTAAAATAGCGCCGGCTGAATTTTTATAACCTGAAATTTCCACTTCGCCCGCTAGAGGAATTCCGCCTTTGATTAAAAATTGATTTGCCATAATTGATATTTTATTTTAGAATATAAGATAAAATATGTCAAAAATAAGGAAAAAGACTCATCCTAATTCGTGCAAAAAAATCGTTTGTTTTGCCGGCGGCAGTGTTGTGCCGAAAATTATTTTAAAACCTTTTAAGGATCTCGGCTTTGATATGGTTGGGATCACTTCTATGGTTGACAATGGAGGATCAACGGGCGCTTTAAGAAAGGATTTAGGCGTTTTGCCGACTGGAGATATAAGGCGGCATTTGTTGGCTCTTTCTGATTTAACCAAAGGAGAAGAATGGAAAGAAAAGCTTTGGAATTTTAGATTTGGCAAGACAGAAATTTCACCTGGCCATTTTGGCCATAATTTCGCCAATTTTTTTATGAGCGGATTGGAATGCGTTTTGGGAGATTTTGAAAAATCATTAAAAATAACAAGCCAATTTTTAAACGTAAAAGGCAGGGCACTGCCTGTTACGCTGGATAACATTCAGCTTGTCGCGGAATTGGAAGACGGAAGTTTAGTAAGGGGAGAAGATGAGATTGATGTTGGTAAAAATCACAACAGAGATTCAAGCATAAAAAAAATTTATTTAAATCCTGGCGGCCGAGTTTATCCAAAAGCGAAAAAAGAAATTAAATCAGCTGATTTTATTATCATCGGCCCGGGAGACTTATATTCCAGTTTATTGCCTTGTTTTTTGGCAGAAGGGGCCACCGAGGCTGTTTCAAAGTCAAAAGCCAAAAAGATTTTCATTTGTCCGGCAATGACAAAAAATGGGGAAACTTCCGGGTTTTCTGTAAATAAATTTTGCCAAGAAGTTGAAAAATATATTAATTGTCCTTTGGATTTTGTCATTTATAATAATGTTTATCCTGGAAATGACCGGGTGGCAGAATATAAAAAACAAGGAGAGTTTTTAGATGAATTATTGGTGGCCGAGGACGGTCTAAATAAAGGTAAGTTTATTGGCGCCGATGTTTTAACTTCATCTGGATTAATAGTCCACGATTCTAAAAAATTAATAAAAGTCATAAAAAAAATATGCAAGCTGTAATTTTGGCGGCGGGCGAAAGCTCAAGATTTTGGCCATTAAACACAAAACATAAATCCCTGATTAAAATAATGGGCAAGCCTTTGATTTGGTATACAATAGACGGTCTAAAAAAAGCCGGGATTAAAGAGGTGATTATTGTACAAGGACCAGAAAAAGACATTGAATCAGAGTTATCAAATTGTCAATTAGATATAGATATTAAATATGTTGTTCAGTCAGAATCAAAAGGAATGGGAGATGGATTACTATTTACAGAGGATTTAATTAAAAAAGAATTTTTTGTTTTAAATCCCTATCATTTTGAAGATGTTTTAAAATATGGGATTGAAAAAATGACTGAAAAGTTTGAGGCGAAAGGCGGCGTTATTTTGCTCGGTAAAAACACTGACAATCCATGGAATTACGGAGTCTTAAAATTAAATGAAGATACTAA
>JBAYMP010000141.1:0-3335 GCA_041663505.1 Bacteroidales bacterium
GCCGGGTCGAGGTCGAAGCGGCTTTGCAGGGTGTCCATGATGCGGGCGAGGCCTTCCGGCGGCAGCAGGCTGGGCGTGCCGCCGCCGAAGAACAGCGTCGGCGCGGCCACGCGGCCATGCACCTGGGCTTGCCGATCCATCTCGGCCTCGAGGACGTCAAGATAGCTGGAGAGCAGACGCGGCTGCGGCCCCTGCGGCCCGGTGGCCAGGGAGAAGAACGCGCAGTAGCGGCACTTGGCCCTGCAGAAGGGCGCGTGCACGTACAGGGAGGCCGTGGCGGTCATGGCCGCCCGGCTAGCGGCTGTAGCGGCGCGCGCCCAGGTAGCGTTTGGCCCAGTAGCCGTCGCTCATGCTGGCCTCGGAGATGCCGCGTCCGGGCCTGGGGCTGTGCACGAACACGCCGTCCTCCATATAGATGCCCACGTGCCAGCGGCCCCGGCGGTTGATCTTGTAGAAGACCAGATCGCCCGCGCGCAGCTCGTCCTTGTTGATCCTGATGCCTGCGGCGTATTGCTCACTTGCGGAACGCGGCAGGTTGATGCCGTGCTGGCGGAAGGTCCACTGTGTGAAGCCGGAGCAGTCGAAACCCGTGGCCGGGGAGGTTCCTGCGCGGCGGTAGCGGCGGCCCTTCTGGGTCAGCCCCGTGCGCACGATGTCCAAGCCCAGAGACGGCGGCAGCTTGGCCAGGCGCTCCAGGCGGGCTTCCACTTCCAGGTCGTCCAGGGTGGGGAATTCAGGGATGTCGGTGGCCCTTGGCGGGGCCTCGGCCAAGCCAGGCAGACGCAATGTTCCGGGTCTGCCGGGGGGGGTCAGGGGCACCTTGCCAGGCAAAGGTCCGGGCAGCTCGCTGAGCGGGGTCACGGCATAGCGCTCCGCGCCAGGCAGGTTCTGCTCGGCCAGCAGACCGGAGTTTTCCGCCCAGATGGGATCGGGCTCAGCCGTGCGCAGCGGCAGGGAAGCAGGCGCGCAGGCGGCCAAAATCAACACTCCGGCCAGAAGGCTCAAGACGCGGAAGGACCGGAAGGCCCTGGCCGGGGGGGATGTGTGGCGGGTTGCTGACCCGCGTGGGGATACGGTCACGATCAGATGTTGCTCCTTGGGTCCGCTGGGCCTTGAGCACCGTCCGGCGGGATGAGCCGGGGCAAGCGCAGGGCGGCCTGATGCCAGGTCCGGGCCGCGGGCCCGCCTGGATGCGGCGGGTCAAAAATGGGGCGGCTCCGGAGCGCGGTTCACAGGGCTATAGCCCAAGACCCGCCCCCGAGCCAAGGAAAAAGCGCACACGATACCGCTTGCGGGCAAACGCCCGCCTGGCTGTCGCACCGTCCCAGCCCCCCTTGACGCCCCGAACCATGCGGACTATCGGAAAGCAGAAAAGCACGGCGGGTGGCGGCTGGCCTCACCTATCGACAAGCGTCGACAACGGGCCGCCGAAGCGTGAACAGGGGTCGCATGGGCGTGCAAAGCTATACGCACCGGGATATCGCCAAGGCGCTCGGCGTGTCTGAAACCACCATCAAGAGCTACCGCAGCAAGTTCCCCACCTTCCTGCCCGTGGCGCGGGAAGGCAAGCCCGTGCGCCTGCACCCGGAGTCCCTGGACGTCTGCCGCCGCATCCGTGACCTCTTTGCGGATGGTCTGTCGATTCTGCAAACGTCACAGCAGCTACAATCTGATTTCAAAGAATATCCTCGCAATCGACGCTTATCGATACCATCAAGACAGGCACCCCTGGCCTCGTCCGGAGTCGAGGCGGCCAGTCCCGGCGCCGACGCCCTCGCCAGCCGCATCGAGGCCCTGACCAAGGCTCAGGACATGGCGCGTGAACGCATGGAGCTGCTTGAGCTCGAGGTGCGCAACCTCGCCACCATGGAGGCCGCGTCCAAGAGCCTCATCGCCGAGCTTCTGGGCGAGCTGCGCGCCGCGCGCGCCAAGCAGGAACAGACGCCTGAGCCCGGCCTGTCAACGGCTCCGCCCGCCCCGGACAGAAACGCCGCCAGACGCCTGGCACCTTCTCCGGTTGAGACTCCGGCCAGCGGAATCGCACCGGCAGCCACGCGAAAGCCGTCTTCACCCGACGCCGACCCCACCGTGCTCACAGCGCGCAAAATCGTCACCCTGCATGGCCCGGCAGGCCCGGTGGCATCCTACGCCTTGGCGCGCGAGTCCAGGCCAGAGCCTGAATTCCCGGAACAGCAGACTCCCGCCCCAGCCTTTCTGGATCTGCCTGCGGTCATCCTCTCCGAGCGGGGCGAGTTCCTCGGCCTGCCCGGCGGCCAGAGCGTGCGCAGGCTCGTGGAAGTGCTCTCGCCCGAAGGCGCTCCCCCGCCCGCCTGGTTCCTGGAAGCGCCCGATTCCTGGGTCTGCGCCATCTCCTTCGGACGCGCCCAAAACCGCGAGATGCTCTTCGAGCGCACCACCACACCGCGCGGCAACCTTGTCGGACTCATCCGGCGCATGCGCATCAACGAGTCCGAAGCCACTCCCCAGCAGCTTCAAGAACTCTTTCGCCAGCTGCGCGACCAGCTGGCCTGACCCGCCAATCACCCGCAACAGGAGAATCCCCAACCATGCAGCGCGTTTGCGTTTTCCTCGGCTCCAACCCCGGCAACAAGCCCGATTACCTCAAGGCCGCCCAGGACATGGGCGCTGAACTGGCCCGGCGCGGCATCACCACGGTCTACGGCGGCTCCAACATCGGCCTCATGGGCGCCCTGGCGAACGCCGCTCTGGCTGCTGGCGGCGAGGTCATCGGCGTCATCCCCGAAGCCCTGCAGCGCAAGGAAATCGCCCACACCAGCCTGACCGAGCAGCATATCGTCGGCTCAATGCACGAGCGCAAGGCCCTCATGGCCGAGCTGTCCGACGCTTTCGTCGCCCTGCCCGGCGGCATGGGCACCCTCGAAGAACTCTGCGAAATGCTCACCTGGGCGCAGCTCGGCTTCCACAAAAAACCCTGCGGCCTGCTTGATGTCGGCGGCTATTACGCCAGCCTCTGCACCTTCCTGGACAACGCCGTGACCCAGGGCTTCATCCATCCCGGGCACCGCACCATGCTGCTCTCCGCGCCCACGCCCGGCGGACTGCTCGACCAGTTCGGCACCTATGTCGCGCCCGTGGTCAACAAGTGGATCGAAAGGCCGCAGGCGCTGTAAGAAGAGGATATTTTCTTGGGGGGAATGCCCCCCTGGGATACATTCTTCCACAAGCTTATCCGGGTTGATTCGTTATAGTTATACGCGGTTTGCGCGCAGGATAATTGCAGGCGCGGGACACGCGCCGGCACATCAACAGGTTTTGTTGCCAAGGCCGCGTTCACCGTTGAACAGGCGGCGCAA
>JBAYMP010000142.1:0-3325 GCA_041663505.1 Bacteroidales bacterium
ATCTTTTGTACCACTAGTTTCACTAGCATTGATTTTGGCAAACATGTTCGCAATTTCTGTAATCGTCTCTGAATCAGTAATTTCAAAGTAATTAATTGTAATTTTCGTGATTTCTGTATCATCGAAAGCAAAAACCCGATTCATAAATACACAAGCCGTTACTGTTAAAAAAAGTAATGAAACTATAAAACACAATCCGATTTTTTTGTTTAGCATCCCCATGATGTACCTTTCATTTATAGAGTAATGTATTGCACTTATTATATCAAACAAAAACTATTTTAAGCGCATATATTTTAATTTATATCAATTTTCTAGATAAATTAATTAACAAAAAAACGCGAATATTTCGCGTTTTAAGTGCCCTTCTCTTGGTATAGAGAAAGTAATTTTCAAAAATGGTGAAGTCAGAGGGGCTTGAACCCACGACCCCTAGTACGTCAAACTAGTGCTCTCCCACTGAGCTATGACTCCGTCCACTGTTATTATTATACTATAAGAATATTATTTTTCAAGAAAAAAGTGATTGTCAAACGAGAAAAACACTTCCAAAATATTTATAAATTTTTCGCATATATATATAGTAAATCACTTAGACGATTAACGTATGCTAATGCCACCGAAAGATCAGTCCGTTCTGAACGATGCAAATAACGAACCATTTCTCTTTCTGCGCGGCGACAAACGGTTCGTGCCCAATCAAAATAAGCTCCCGGAAGCGTCCCTTCACTTCCCGGCAACGAGAAAATCGCTTCGATGGGTTTCTCATCCAATAAACGTTGTCCTTCTGTTTCAAGGATTATCACATCATCGACGTTAAAATTGCCCCACGTAGGCGGCAAAGTATTATCTCCAAGCGGGTCAAATGCTAGACCAGTGTTTATTTTTTGTATTGTTTTTTGAATTGATTTTATGAAATCAAGATGACAATGTTGATATGCCACTCCTAAAACCGAACTAAGTTCATCCATCGTTCCCAAGATTTCAAACAATAGATCATCTTTTGAAATAACTTTATTAGCTAAATCCCGAGTGAATCCCTTATCTCCGGTTTTAGTACTTATTTGTTTTATATTGGTTATTTTCATATTATCTTGTATAATCAAAACGTCTTTAATAGATGATTTGATTATCCTTTCTTTTATATTTTTGTTTCTTTATTTATTTATAATTTATAATCAAATTAAGCACTGTGGATTTGTTTCATGTTATTATAGCTTTGACTATTAAAGGAGACTCTTACCACAGTTCTTATTTTTAATGTCAATCAGTAAGTTAGCGCTAGACGCTTCATCACAAGACTACATAAATAAGAATACTGTGACTTACCCAGTGCTAAATCTCATTTGGAGATGTTTCAATGTACTATATTGGGATTGACGTTTCAAAGTACAAGCATGACTGCTTCATAGCTACTGAAGCAAAGAGTATTAAAGCATTTCAGTTTGACAATAATCGTTTAGGCTTTGATTTGTTTCTTACGACACTGAAGTCTTTAGACCAATCACAAGAAATAAGAATAGGTCTTGAGTCAACGGGGCACTACGGCATGAATCTAAAACAGTTTATCTGCGTATCTGGTTATACCTTTCTTGAATTTAATCCTTACTTAACGCATCAGTTTTCGAAGGCTATGTCGTTACGTAAGACAAAAACAGATAAGGTAGACGCAAAAACCATTTCAAGTATGCTGGGTCCCGTTGACTACAAGACCTTACATACTTCATTTTATCACATTAACGAATTAAAACAATGTGTTCGTTATCGAGATCTTAAAATGAAACTTAGAGCAAAGATACTCGTTGAACTCACAAACATCCTTGATCGGACGTTTCCTGAGTTTAAAGCGTTCTTTAATCATCGATTAGTTGGTAGTGCCATGTTTATCTTAAAGCGTTTTAAATCTCGTTCTCGTATCGCTAGATTTAAACAATCTGAATATGATCCAATTAATAGTTATTCAAGAGGCAAGATTACCAATGTGAAATTTCAGAAATTAAAATTATTAGCAATGAATTCAATCGGTTATGAAACGAATACAGATATCCTTCTCATTTCCGAATCCATCCAAAGTTACAAGAATTTAACATCAACCATTGAAACAATCGAGAATAAAATTATCGAACTCATGAAGAATATTCCACAAACCCTAACTTCGATTCCAGGATTAACTTTGATTTCCGCTGCGAATATTATTGGCGAAATCGGTGATTTTAGAAATTTTTCAAACCCAGCTCAAGTTATATCTTTCGCTGGTCTTGATTCTTCTGTCAATCAATCTGGAACAATGGAAACAAGAGGTCATCTTGTCAAACGGGGTTCAGGTTTATTAAGAATGACGTTTTGGCAAGTTACTTTTTCCGCTTTACAATTCATTCCAACTTTATATGAGTATTATTTAAAGAAAAAAGCGGAAGGTAAACATCATAAAGTAGCACTTACTCACTGTGCAAGAAAACTCATTAGAACCATCTATAACTTGGGATATAATCAACTAGTATTTGATCAAACACAATTCAGATAATCTTTAAAGGGTGTAGCTACCTTTTTGTATTATTAACATTATTTACCCTTTTATTAGGTTTTTTAACTATGGTTTTTATTTTTTTATTGACAATCTATAGTAAGTCTCCTTGATGGATGAATATACTATAATTATACCATTTATCAATTATATCGCAAATGAAAACCGCCACGACTGTGGCGGATAACAATAGTTTTCTTACTCCCATTCAATAGTTGAAGGTGGTTTAGAAGTAATATCATATACAACTCGATTGACTCCGGGAATTTCGTTTACGATACGACGACTGACAATTTCCAAAACATCATAAGGGATTTTCGCCCAATCCGCTGTCATTCCATCATGGCTTGTTACGGCGCGAATTGCGACAGTTTCGAAGTATGTTCTTTTATCACCCATAACACCGACACTTTTAATTCCCGGAAGAATTGTAAAATACTGCCAAATTACACTATCTAAACCGGCTTTAGCGATTTCTTCGCGAAGAATGGCATCACTTTCGCGAACAATCGCTAATTTCTCGATGGTAACGGAACCAATAATCCGAATTGCAAGTCCCGGACCGGGAAATGGAATTCGGTTTACTTGAGCTTTAGGAATGCCTAATGCAACTCCCAATTTTCGGACTTCATCTTTAAATAACTTATTTAACGGCTCAATAAGCTTAAACTTCATGGTTTTAGGTAATCCACCTACATTGTGATGGCTTTTAATGGTTGCGGCGGTTTTTGTCCCCGATTCAATAACATCTGTGTAGATTGTTCCTTGTCCCAAAAACACGAAATTGCCGATTTTTAGGGC
>JBAYMP010000143.1:0-3264 GCA_041663505.1 Bacteroidales bacterium
GTGGCGTAAGCTCTTACATAATATTTCGTACCTGGCGCCAGACCTGCAATTGAGCTTGCAAAAACACCACTACCCATTCCATTTATGGTTTTTTCATCATCTGTAGTAGGATTTTCTTTAGTACTCCAGCAGACTCCACGAGCAATAATCGATGCTCCGCCATCATTTGTGATGTCGCCTCCACAGGTGGCGGCCGTGGTCGAAATTCCGAGTATCTCCGTGGTTGTAAGTTGTGGAAGTACGCTTTGAGTAGTAAATGTTATCTGGGTCCCGTATGCCGTTCCGACAGAATTTATTGCATAAGCAATTGCATAATATGTCGTTCCAGGATTAAGTCCTGTTATGCTACAACTAAAATTGCCGCCTGAGATATTTCCGCTGACTTTTGACCCAGCGATGGTAGGGCCTTGGCTTGTGCTCCAGCAAACGCCGCATGCTGTAACAAACGCTCCTCCATCATCGCTGATTGTGCCTCCGACCGTTGCAGTTGCAGATGTAATCTCCGTAGCATTAGTTGTTGACAAAGTGGGAATTACTTTTGGTGGGTCTTTTTTACATCCAGATGTGACAGCCGTTAACAAAACAATAAGGGCCAAAGTATGGCTGAGCCAAGAATGGTTAATATAATTTTTCATAGGGGGGGATCTTAAAATGTGTTGTATGGAGCAAAGTTTAAATTATAGTTTAAGTTTTATAAATAAGCAAATTACATCTCGAATAAAGTCACGCCTCTAACTACTCCCCACTCAAACAAAATAATCCTTATAGGTCCAATATCAACTTCAAAATGATCATTATGTATCTATCGCATAAACAGACATATAAAGATAATTCTATTATTTTAAATCAACAAATTTTTGTCACACGTCTCTCCTTTCTTGGAAGACTCTGCCACGGTTTGAGGTAACTTGTTGTTTTTGTGGTGCTTGAAAATCGCGAAATTGATGATTTCTCAAATTTTCAATTTTTAGATCACTGTTAATCAACCACATACCTCAAACCGTGGCAGAGTGTCAGCCTGTTTCGCAGCCCCGGAAAAACATGAGATAAAATGGCGACAGGAAAAACCAGCGTCCTTGAGGCTTTGTGCCTGCAATAAAAACCTTTCCGGATTATCAGCACCCGAGAATTATGCTGTCTATGACCGGTTAGGGAGTGAACAACTAAGAATGAAGAGTGAAAAGTGTGTGAAAGATGATGGAGTGAAGAACTAAAAATTAAAAGTGAAGAACTAAAAACTAAAAGTGAATAGTATGGGGTCTAAGACCTAAGTGTTTAACTATTCGGGCATTGTCAACTCCTCACTTTTAACTCTTAACTCTCCACTCCTCACTCCTCACCCTTCACTTTTAACTATTCACTTTTAACTGTTCCCTGTTTACTCTCCTCACTCTTCACTGTTAATTTTTGTCATGTACCTTGCACTTTTTTATTAGATTTGTATACAAGTTCAGGGAAAAAAGGCACTCAATCTTTGAGCAACAAGTACTCGTTATATGCAAAGACTTATTTTTGCTGTTCTGCTTTATGGTTGCAGGACGGTTTAACCAAATATTCTTTAAAGTATGATCAAATTTAAAGTAAACCGCAGTGTAAGCACTGTATTAATGGCCGTGGCCATTATTTTCTCCTCGGTTCAGGCATCTGCCCAGAACATTAAAATCACCGGGAAAATTACCGACAATTCAAATGCTCCGTTACCGGGGGTATCTGTTATTGTAGATGGGACAAAAAACGGCGTTGCTTCTGATTCCAAAGGGATCTACTCTGTAAATGCTCCGGCAAATGCTAAACTTATCTTCTCTATTATTGGGTTTGAAGATAAAAAAATTCTGGTTGAAGGAAGAAGTGTTATCGATGTCACGCTCATGGAATCTTCAATTCAGTTGGGAGATGTTGTTGTTACCGCCCTTGGTATTAAAAAGGAAAAGAAGGCTCTTGGGTATGCAGTTCAGGATGTAAAGGGTGATGCCCTTATTGAGAACCGGACTCAGAACTTCGTAACCTCCCTGTCGGGCAAGGTGGCTGGTCTTAACATCTCAAAAACAGCCGTAGCCGGTGGCTCAAACCGTCTGACAATCCGTGGAAACGGCTCTGTCAACGAGGGTGCAAACCAGCCCCTGATAGTAATAGATGGTATACCTTACGATAACAGCGCCGGTGTAGGTGCGACAGGAGATGTTGCCTGGGGTGCAGGTTATACCGATTATGGAGATGGTCTTGCAATGGTTAATGCTGATGATATCGAATCAGTATCAACACTAAAAGGACCTTCGGCATCGGCTCTTTACGGATCGAGAGGTGCAAACGGAGTTCTCCTAATCACCACTAAAAGTGGTAAGAAAGGTGATAAAGCAACCATTACCTACAATACAAACTTCTCAGTTGAAAATGTTATGATCCAGCCTGAATTCCAGAATGAATTCGGTCAGGGCACAAACGGAGCTTACGTTGCCACTTCTAGAAATTCATGGGGGCCGGCAATGGGAACAGTTGTAACCGACTGGACTGGCCAGACACGCCCTCTCTCTGCAAAGAATAACAACTATTCCGATTTTATGAATACAGGGACCTCATGGACCAATTCATTCGACATTTCACAGGCAAAGGATAAAATGAACTACCGCGTAGGTTTTGTAAACACAATACAAAGCGGAGTTATTCCAAATAATGATTTTAATAACACAAATGTGACAGCTCGTATTGGTTCGGAGATCCGTCCAAAACTTACTTTTGATGCGAAAATTACTTATGCAAATCAAAAGGGGAAAAACAGACCGGAGTTTTCGGCATCTGGATTCAACCCAATATTTCCTCTTATCTACACCCCACGTAGTATAGATCTGCATGAGCTCAAGACACTCTTTACCTCCAGCGGCAACGTTACCGACTGGTATCCTTGGAGTTCATCTACCCCTCCTTTGACGGTTGTAAACAACCCTTATGCTATTGCAAACCTCACTGGAAATACAGACAGGACCAATCGCGTGACAGGATTTACTTCGCTTAAATATGAGTTTACACCATGGCTTAATCTTACCGGACGTTATGGTATTGACACTTACGATAAAACTATGGATAAATGGTACAGGCACAATCTTGTATCATCAAGTACCTACGTAAACGGACGATATCAACTATACACCCAGCAGTTCTGCGAAACCAACGCCGATTTTCTTCTCTTTGCTCATAAAGATAATCTCTTTAATACCAAACTCTCGGCAGAAGCAAGTTTAGGAGGAAACCTTATGCACCGTCGCTGGA
>JBAYMP010000144.1:0-3223 GCA_041663505.1 Bacteroidales bacterium
AATCGTTTGTCCGTATATGCTGTTTTTATTCCAGAATGCTTACCTTTGATACATGTTATACTATCGACGAAAAATACTGCTTGCTTTGATTGAGACCTTTGGCGGTTTTTTGACCGCCAAGAGTCTTCAGAAGTACTTGTTTCTGTTTACCAGGCAACAAACAGAGAAATCGTTCGATTTTATTCCTTACCGTTACGGGTGTTTTTCGTTTCAGGCGAATCAGGATGTCTGTACCTTGGAAAAATACGGTTATATTGAAATCGCCGAGGGTGAAAATGGCCGCCACATCAAACTGAACCGTCCGGGACAGTATATTACGATGCTTGACCTGTTCGATCATCAGGCTTTGCTTGATGTCAAGGAACAATTCGGAAAAATGAGTCAGCAGGAATTGATAGGATATACCTACCGGCACTACCCTTATTATGCAACAAAAAGCACGATTGCCGAAAGTTTGCTGACAAAAGAGGAACTGACAATTGTGGAAAAGCAAAAACGGGTATATAACGAACCGGTTTTGTTCAGCATCGGGTATGAAGGGATTTCCTTGGAAACATATATTAACCGATTGATATTAAATGATGTGCATGTATTGTGCGATGTGCGCAAAAATGCCTACAGCCAGAAATACGGTTTTTCTAAAAGTCAACTTCAGAAAGCCTGCGAGGGTGTTGGTATTCGGTATGAACACGTATCCGATTTGGGCATTGAATCTGAACAGCGTCAACATTTACGGTCGCAGACAGACTACGACCTACTGTTTGAGCGTTACGAACAGACCACACTTATAAAGAACCGTGAAGCGTTGATGCACTTGAGGTCGCTTCTTGATACCGACAAACGGATAGCGGTAACCTGTTTTGAAAAAGACCCGGCACAATGCCACCGGACAAGGGTGGCCAATGCTTTGATGAAATTGCCTGACAGGACATACGAATTGAAAAACATCTGAGTATGGCCCTGACCAAGATTCTGATCACCGTGAAAACATATCCCACTTTATCTGAAAAGTACGATGAGTTAGTTTGTACTGCCGGTTTCAGAGAAGACGGTTCATGGGTGCGAATCTATCCGGTTCCATTCCGAAAATTAGATTACCAGAATCGCTATGAAAAATGGCAATGGATAGAAATGGATATTGTAAAAAATACGAATGATTTTCGTCCGGAAAGCTATCGCCCTGCTGATATTGAAAAAGAAATTCGTCTTTTGGATACAGTAGATACAAAAGGAGATTGGATTAAAAGAAGAACGTTAATCTCAAAACAGATCTGGACAAATATGTCCGATTTGATTGCTTCTAAAAATGAAATCGGGACATCCATAGGAATTGTGAAACCTCGTATTGTCAAGAACTTTATCTGTAAACCCTGCGACAGGGAGTGGGATCCTAAAAAAATGCAGGCAGTGATCGCCAATCATGCACAGGGTAGTTTGTTTGATGAAGAAGATACACGTCTGGTATTCAAAGTCGTTAATAAATTGCCGTATGAATTTTCCTATGTTTTCACGACCGATGACGGCGTGGAAAGAACGTTGATGATCGAAGACTGGGAATTGGGTGCCTTGTATTGGAATTGCCTGAAAAAGGCACATGGCGATGAAAAAATTGCCTGTCAGAAAGTAAAGGAAAAATATTTTGATTACATGGTCAATGAACGTGACTTGCACTTTTTTATGGGAACAACAAAGAAATTCCACAACGTAAGCCCTAATCCGTTTATCATCATCGGGACTTTTTATCCGCCAAAGAATTATGACCAACAACTAAAGTTGTTTTTGTAAGGTCTCACACGTTTACTCTTTTCCGCATCGTATCAATATGAAACGTTTAATCGAACTGGGTATTTTGAAGGATGTAAATGATGCTCCTCGTGGATTTCGTCCAATAAGTGAAGATCAGTTTAAACTAATTTTGAAAGAAACCCGAAGTGATGAGAGTTTTATTATCGATTAAGCCGCAGTTTGCCCATAAAATATTTGATGGTTCAAAGAAGTTTGAATTCCGGAAAAGTATCTTCAAAAACAAAGAGATACACACTGTCGTTGTTTATGCCTCTTCGCCGGTTCAAAAAGTTATCGGGGAATTTACCATTGATGAGATTCTGGAAGCCCAACCACAGGCTCTTTGGGAAAAAACGAAGCAAGACTCTGGAATTACGAAGTCTTTCTTTGACAGCTATTTCTTAAATCGCGACATTGCTTATGCCATTAAAGTTAGAGATACCGCACTTTACAAAGACCCATTGAGTCTGTCTGACTTTGATTTGAGCTTTGCGCCGCAATCGTTTGTGTATTTATAATGGTCGTTTCTAATTTACAATAGATTAGTGATTTAAGCACCATCCATAATTGTGCAGCAGCCTGCTGCACAATTATGTTAAGCTCAAACAGCGTACTTTTCGTTGTGAACAATGCACTAATAGCCATAGGCAAGGTGTGCATCCGTTACAAGAAAAAGAATTATCATAAAATAGAAATCAGGTTTAATTAATGTTTCTATCTTTGGCATTGATATCCTGTACTTCTGTATGATTATCGCAACTAACCATGAAACACACAATAGAATTGTTTTATGAAAATTGATCTGATTAATGGTGCTTATCTTCAAATTGGCGGAGAACTTGGACGCTACCATTCGTTACCAATCGATGTGCTGATAAAAATTTCCCAGCACCTTCAGGATCTGATTACGAACATTGCCCAATATGATTTGCCTGCAGAAGATTTACTAAATATGAACAATTTCAAAATTGAAATTGTTGATTTTAAAAAAGGTAGTGCGGTGCCTGCTTTTGCCTTTTCCCCAAGATCGGAAAATAGGATTGGTCCGGATTGTGCGGGTCATAGAGTTATTGTCAATGAACGGTTTGAGAAAATAGCAGAAATTGCCAATTCGGGCGACTATAAGAAATTGATAGAACTCTATCCGGAGCCATACAGGAGAAATCCAATAGTAGGAAACGTGTATGATTTTGTAAATGATTTCAGAAACTCTCCTGTTGCATTCGTAGAATACAACAAGCTGAATGATACCGTTACCCCAATATACAAGCTTCAAAAATTTAATGCCGCTGCAAAAAAAGAGTTGATGGCAGAAATCAAAGAGGAGGCAAAAAACGAACAGGAGCCGGAAGAAGCATTGGCGAAAATAAAAATCCTGAAAACCAGAACTGGTAAAAGAACTCAAATTTTACATACCTATCCCAAAGAATGTTCGATG
>JBAYMP010000145.1:0-3212 GCA_041663505.1 Bacteroidales bacterium
GCCGAGCAGAATCAAGCTCTCCCTGTCCGCTTGCGAGTTGCTTTTCAAGATCGATAATTGTATCTTCAAGGCTTCGCACTCGTCGAGTATCTGCGTTATTTCGGAGTCGGTAATCAAGTACGAATCCCCAGGCAAGGGAAGCAAGGCAAACGATAACAAGCAGGCCAATGCAAACAAGAAAAAGCTTGTCTTTTGTTGCCACATTATACCAGACCTTTCGCAAGCGGCACCTTATCTGCCACCGACGCTATCCCGAGAAGTCCAGATCCAAAGGCAAAGTACTCGGCCAAGATAAGCGGATTCGCGGTGTCCTGGAAGCCATACCATAGCGCAATCGCGATAGTCACGATGCCCAACACGCGCTTTTCATCGCCAGAGTTATTCTTGTCGGAGATAAAGTCCCAAATAGCGCCGCCGATCTTCTTAAAGAAAGCTTTGATCTTGTCCATGTTATGCTCCTAATACCTTCTCCGGATTGAGAAAGTAAGCGTATTTTTGCGTCGTTGGGTCGAATCTATAGATAACCTTGTCATTCATCCATCGAACGCGCCATCGGTTAGCCTCAAGCGTGAAGCCGTCGCCATAGTTCAGCGCGAACTTCTCTGTCATGTCCTCGGCCCATCCCTCGCCTAACAGTGGTGTAAGTTGGCTTTTCATGTCTTCTTTGCAGACGATAACGAGGTGGACGTGTGATCCGTCGTTACCATTCCCTGCGACCTTCAAGCCGATATTCCCAGCCGGGCCGATCAGTGTACCGGCTTCGACTATAGCTTTAGGCTCGAACGCCGCTATGATATCGCTAGACAGCTCTTCGCGCTTGAAGTGGTAGTACCGTATCTCGTAGTCGCCGTTTATCTGTCGCAAGATGCTATTTCCTTGCCCATCGATATGCCACTGGACAGCCCCGCGCATGATGGTATACGCTGGAGTCTCCAGACGCTTCCCGTCGGGCGGAGCATAATCTTGTGCTAGATGTATCCTAGGCTCGCTAGGGAAAGTCTTGTCGTCCCACCCGAATGCGGCTTTCTGCCGAACAGATCCAGGGAACCAATCGCGGTTAAAGGTCATTTGTCACCCCTCGCAATGGCGCTATCAAGCTTCAACTCGATTCGCTCCAGCCACTTCCCGAATCCGTCGTTTGTCGCCTCGATCCCAGTTATGCGCCGATTATTCTCATGCGTCATATCTTCGGCCTTCTTGTGCTCTTCGGCGTGAGCTTCTTTGTAGCAAGAAAAAGCTTTGCTCATTTCCTCAACATCCTTGCTGGTAACCTCGATGCCTTTCGCGATTTTACCAACCTTGAAAAAAGATACAAGGGAAGTCCCAAGGAATCCGATTGCAGCTATTATGATCGTTGCCCAGGTTGCTGTTTCCATAGTCTCCCCTTGTATATTAAAGTGTTCAACTGTTAAAACCTCCATTTGGGGTGTCGGCACATGCGTTCGATGTACCAGCATCGGCATAAGACGAACTATACTTTGTGTCATCGTCCGAATGGCATTGTTGTACTGATTTACACCACGAAAACCCTGTCGTTGTTCCGGTGTTTGAGCTGCTTTCGCATGCAACAATATTATTGCAGACACTAAATCCAATATATACGGTTGAGCTGTTTAAGCTAGACTTGCAAGAAGAAACATTTACACATCCATAAAAAGCTTCGGTAAGTGACAACGTAGAAGACAAGTAAGATGCTTCGTTTGCGTTACAAATCTTTATTATATTATATCCTATTATCCCGGAACTCGGCCCGGAATAATACGTCGAAATATTGCTAATACTATTATTGCTTGCAACATCTATTTTATAATATGCATTTATAATATGATCTGACGAAATATCATATATTGAGCATCCAATAATTTTTTTTATCCCATAAAAAATTATAGCACTCGTGGAAATCGCGAAGTTTTTTATATGCACGTTTATTATTTCACAATTCCTATCTGAATATGAGTCTCCACCATAAATAAGCCCAGAGAATCCATTTACTGTTATCTCTGATGCGTCTCCATCAATAGTTAGATTTGATATTATACATGATTCCCCGCTTGATATAGAGATTTCAAACAATCTCCCCGTTGTATCTGTTTTTTGTTTTATTATCGTGCCACGGCCTTCCCCAGATATTGTTATATTCCTTTTTACATATATAATATTACATCTAAAGGTTCCGCGCGAAAGCTGAATAATACCTCCGCCTTCCAGTGTGAACTGATCTATCGCCGCCTGTATCTCCACGTCATCATCGACTCCATCGCAATATATATCAGCGGTTCCAGCGTAATCGTATGCTCCTATCGTGAGCACGTTTGATCTATTTTGTTCCTGGTCCATACGCCCACTTGCGATCCACCGAGCCTTGGTCGGCGTAGTATTGTTCCACTCTCCGGACGGGACGCGAACGGAAAGCATGGTTTCGCCGATTGATCCGACAGCTCGATGGATAGATACTCCGCGTATCTCGACATCGACGGCTATCTGTTCGGTCGGGAATTGCATAGTAGGAAGCTTGTAGTCTAGGACAAGCTCGTATCGGTCGCCGACCTCGAAGTAAGGATGTATTCCGTGGAGCGTGAGAGAGTACATGTCATGCGGCTCTAGCTCTTTTCGTACGTAGTCTCCGACATCGGCACACTGCGCCCCGTTCGTTATGAAATTACTGGATATCTTAAACTCTTTTTCTCCATTGATATCGATGTCGCGTCGGTTTAGATATTCCCATTTCAGACCATTGAGCCCAGACAGCCTGACAACCTGCTGCCCACGAATTGAGAATCCATTAATTGTTATCGAAGCCGACCCGGTATTCTCTACGCTTACGAGCGCGCGGTCAATGTATGAAGTGGTGTCAAAAGTTATTGTGCTATTCGCATAGTCCGTCGCCGACATACCCATGCGCGGTGGGTTAAGCGTTGGGTTAGCAAGTCCGATGAAGGTCTTGTTTTTCGCGTCCTTATATATCTTTTTTTTTGTTGGCTCTGGCATAGTCGCGACAGCCGCCGAAATAGGGGCAGCTTGATCGCCGCCTCCAAACATGGACGATATCGCGCGACCTACTAGCGATATAAACTTGCCAAACTCAAATGCGGCCATTAACTTATTCCTCTTATATTAACAGTGGATGGTTCATTTTCACCGGCCGTTCCAGACGTATTATACAAGCATTCGACCCCGTTTGGGTAGTCGGCAACTGGAGGCCACGTTGCCCC
>JBAYMP010000146.1:0-3211 GCA_041663505.1 Bacteroidales bacterium
AGCCGATTTCGCAGTTTGTTTTCAGGAAAAAGTGTGAGGACCGTTCAACGACCGTAGGGAGGCGTTCCGCAACACCCTGAAAACAAGCAAGAAATGGCGTCAAGAAAAAAACACCGCACCCGATGATTATGCTGTCTCTGACCTATTCATCTAAAAGATAATTGCTCATTCTATCAAATGCACATGTGGGGAACTTCAGTATCGTTAATTAACATTTCCTCTTAATACATCGGCAATTACGTTTGAAAAACATGCAATAGTCTTTTCTGTTGTATCCTGATCATAGTCTGGCAGCCAACTGATAGAGGAATACCACCCTGTTCTACCCAGAAAGTTTACATATTGAAGACTTTTGTGTAAAAGGAAGTCTGTATTCTCTGTGCAAGAGGTTATATACAATGTCAATACAGCTCCTGCCAGACCTTTCTCGACTATAGTGAACTTTAATTCAAGCTTTGCTATTTTTGCGTTTAATATGTTTCCTGGAATATTAACTTCTTTATTTGACTTTTTTATTGTTGCCTTATGACAATAGTTATCAATCCCGAAGTCAATGCTTAACACCTCAATAATTATATCGGTCTCAATTTTTTTACCAATCTCGGCATAATTAGTCTGACCTGTAGAAAGCAAATTGTTAAGCAATCCTCTGTCTCTCACGGTAAATCCTGCCTTTAAAAGGTTCTTTTCAATTTGGTTATAGTAGTTGTTGTACTTAGAGAGATTTTTTTGTTCTCCCTCTGAAACAGCACTTGCCACATACGGTACCCTTAAGACAACTGACGGATTTTTATGAGTCCGCGAGAATTCCCTCATTTCAGGGCTGACAAAGATGTCATTCTGTTTCGCTTGTGATTTGAATGTTGCCACATATGGGCTGCAAGAAATTACTAAAAACAGAGAAAATATCCACAATACAAAATTTCTTTTCATTGTAAGTGTTTTAAAATGTTAATAAAAAGGGGCTTAAAATATATTATGTAATATATACGACAGTCCTTCTACATTAAATCCAAAGCACAAAAGAATATCTTCTCTTGTTAGAAAAGTATATCAATTTATAAAAATATGATTTTTATGTGGTTTAAACAAAAAAAAAAGTGTTCAAAAGAAATTTTGAACACTCACTTGTTATTTTTGTAGCGGAGGAAGGACTCGAACCTCCGACCTTTGGGTTATGAGCCCAACGAGCTACCAACTGCTCCACTCCGCGATTTCGTTCTGCAAAAGTAATACAAAAAACGCAAAGTGCAAATCTAATTTTTTAACTCTTACGTTATTTGTTATCTAAGACTCTCTCCACAAGCTCCTCTAACCCCACTGAAATTTGTTCACCAGAGACCAGATTCTTGAGGTTATACTGCTTATTCGCTATCTCTTGAGCTCCTGCAATAATCATATATTTTATTGCCCTCTTGTCAGCATAGTCAAACTGTTTCTTCAGCTTGGCACTTTCAGTATATACTTCCGCAACAATACCTGCTAACCTCAATGCCTTAAGAAGCGGTATAGTTTGTTCCACTTCATCATCTCCCAAGTTCGCAACAAGGACCTTGGTTCCCTCGACGGCCTCCTGAGGGAATTTGTCAAGAGAGAGAAGTACATCATAAATCCTGTCAGCACCGAATGAAATACCGACACCGGATACATCAGGAAGACCAAAGATGCCAGTCAGATCATCATAACGGCCACCACCACAGATGCTGCCCATCTCTACACCCATTGCCTTAACCTCAAATATAGCACCAGTATAATAGTTAAGGCCCCTTGCAAGCGAAAGGTCCAACTCCACATTTTGATTAACTTCTGCTATCTTTATTAGCTCGAATACTTTCGCAATCTCCTCTACCCCCTTGATTCCAGTCTGGGATGACTTCAGAAGATTTCTCATAACATTTAGTTTCTCGTCTGTTGTACCCTTTAAAAGAAGCACTGGCTCGATGATCTTTATTGCATTGTCATCTATACCTCTCTCTTTCAATTCATTCTTTACCTCTTCAAGGCCTATCTTATCTATCTTATCTATTGCAACTGTTATATCTGTGAGTTTATCAGGATAACCAACAACCTCGGCAATACCAGTAAGAACCTTGCGATTGTTTATCTTGATTGTTACATCTACCCCAAGTTTTGCGAATACATCATCCACTATCTGCACAAGTTCCAGCTCGTTGAGCATGGACTTGCTGCCAATCACATCAACGTCACACTGATAAAACTCCCTGTAACGACCCTTCTGAGGTCTGTCAGCGCGCCATACCGGCTGTATCTGATAACGTTTGAAAGGAAAAGCAAGTTCATTCTGATGTTGTACCACAAAACGGGCAAAAGGTACCGTCAGGTCATAACGTAGACCTTTCTCACAAACCTTTAGCGAAAGCGAATTACTGTTATCAAGCATTTTGGGCTCTACTCCGGCAAAAGCATCGCCGGAATTCAGCACCTTGAAAAGCAGCTTGTCCCCCTCTTCACCATACTTGCCAAGTAGTGTGGTAAGATTCTCCATCGCAGGAGTCTCGATAGGTGAATAGCCATAAAGCTTGAATACTCCTCTGATTGTGTTGAATATATAGTCTCTGCGGGACATCTCCACAGGGATGAAATCTCTTGTGCCTTTTGGAATTGAAGGTTTTTGTGCCATTGAAAATTTTTTAAAATATCGGGCAAAGATATACAAAAAGTGCTACCTGACCTTAAGGTACCTGTCAATTGCTGCTGCAGCCTTTCTTCCAGCACCCATTGCAAGTATTACTGTAGCTGCTCCTGTAACTACGTCTCCACCAGCGAATACTCCAAGTTTGGTTGTTACTCCGTCGTCATCTGCAACAACGCAACTGTGCTTGTTTGTTTCAAGACCTGGTGTTGTATTTGCGATAAGCGGATTTGGAGAGGTTCCAAGTGACATAACCACCACATCTGTCTCAATATCAAAATGTGAATCAGGGATAGGAACAGGCGAACGCCTTCCGCTTGCATCTGGTTCTCCTAACTCCATTTTTATACATCTGAGGCCGGTCACCCAGCCTTTATCGTTTCCAAGTACCTCAGTAGGGTTTGTAAGCATTCTGAAAACAATCCCTTCCTGTTGTGCATGGTGCACCTCCTCTACCCTCGCAGGAAGCTCTTTTTCTGTCCTTCTGTAAACTATAGTCACATCTGCTCCAAGCCTGAGTGCTGTTCTTGCAGCATCCATGGCAACATTTCCTCCGCC
>JBAYMP010000147.1:0-3203 GCA_041663505.1 Bacteroidales bacterium
AGGTGAGTTATGAACTTAATGCTATTGATTATTTGTTAAAACCCATCAACTTTAAACGATTCAGCCAGGCCGTAAACAAAGCCAATGAGTTTTATTATTACATTAATAAACAAAATCATTCAGAAGATAAACATATATATATTCGTGCAGATTATAGTTTGGTGAAAATTCCCGTGGCTGACATTTTATATATTGAAGGATTGGCGGATTACTTAAAAATATTTATTAAAGACAGACAAACAGTCGTGGCACGTATGACAATGAATGATATGGTTCAGAAATTACCTGTAGAAGATTTTATTCGTGTTCACCGAAGTTTTATTTTACCATTTAAGCGGATAGAATCTGTTCGCTCAAATTCAATAACCATTCCTGAAAAGGAAATCCCTATTGGCAAAACCTACATTAAAGATTTTAATAGTAGATACGGACAATAGTATCCCATCAACGTATCATTCTTCGCTAATCTATATCACTTCATCTCATTAATTTTTCAAACCTTTATTTTGACTTCATATTTGTATCATTATTATAATCTAATGATACAATGAGAAGAACATTGAAATTTAAAGGAATAATATTTCTAACCTTATTCTTTGCAATAAGCAGCTTTTATCTGCATGCCCAAAAGCCACTAACACTCAAAGAGTGTATAAATTATTCAAACACAAATAACAGCAACATTAAAATTGCAAATTATGATGTTACCATTAGCCAAAAGAAAGTGAATGAGCAGGTTGGAACAATGCTTCCCCAAATCGAAGCTTCAGGGGCATATACCGATAACCTGAAATTGAGCACTACAGTACTTCCCGGTGAATTAATGGGACAACCTGGAACCCAGATCCCGATTACAATGGGTACAAAACACAATTTGTCGGGTAGTGTGCAGTTAAACCAGAAAATCTTTGATCCAACCTTTGGAATAGCATTAAGTGCGGCAAAAATAAGCAAGCAGCTATCGGTGCAAACATTAAAGAAGACTTCAGAGCAGACAGCTTATAACATCAGCATAACATATTACCAAACATTAGTAATAGAGAAGCAAATGAATTCGCTACGAGCCACACTTGTTGCATCAGAAAAATTATTGGAGTCTACCGAATTAAAACATAAAAATGGAATGGCCAAAAAAATAGATGTTGACAAAATCCGTGTGAGTTATAACAATACAAATTCTCAATTGCAACAAAGCGAACTCAGCTACAAACAATCGTTGAATACACTAAAATATCAAATGGGTATGCCAGTGGATAGTTCTATTGTATTGTTGGATACAGATCTTAGTATCAGTTTTCAAACCATAGAAATACAACCGTATATCTTTTCTGTTGATAACCACATTGATTATCAATTACAGAAAACCAACCTTAATGTCTCTGAAATGGATAAGAAACGCAATATTGCAGGGTATTTACCATCACTTTCATTTAATGCAAACTATGGATATAGTGCTATGCGCAACAAATTTGACTTCACTAAATCAGGGGGAGATTGGTATCAAAGCTCAAGCATCGGTATCACACTCAAAGTTCCCATTTTCGATGGATTGCAACGCAATGCAAAAATTGCACAATCAAAACTGAATATTGAAAAAAGCTTGGAAAATATTCGGCTTACTGAGCAGTCAATCAAGGTTGAGCTTTCCAATAGCGAAATCCAATATCGTAATGCTGTTGAAAACATTCGTAGCGAAAAAGAAAATCTTGATTTGTCAGAAAATGTATATGAAAACACTCAACTTCAATATCAGCAAGGCGCAGGTTCCTCACTCGATTTGGTTCAGGCAGAAAGCTCTTATCGTGAAAGTCTTAACAACTATTATAACAAGTTGCTAAATCTTTATATCGCCAGGATAAACCTCGAACAATCAAAGGGAACCTTAATGAATTATATAAACAATTTAAAATAAACTATAGTCATGAAGAAAACAATTATCATAGTTGTTGTTTTAACAATATTGGTGTTTATTATTTTTAGGCTTTCCACCAACTACAAAAAAATAAATTCAAGCAAAGATGTAAGTACAGAGCTGGCTTATGTGTCTGTAAATGTATCTCCTGTTTTAAAAATGTCAATAAACGATAGTTTGCAATTGACAGGTTATATGGAGGCATATTCAGAGATAGATATTGCTGCGCAAGCACAGGGAATAATTACTTCATTGAATGCTGCGCTTGGACAGGAAAAATCAAAAGGGAGCATTATAGCAACCATTGATGATAAACTAAAAAAACTTGCTGTTCAAACTGCCGGTATCAGTGTTTCAAAACTAAAAAAAGATTTGGAAAGGAATAATAATCTTTACAAAGGAGGTACTATAACAGAACAACAATTAAATGAAGCTCAAAATTTGTATGATAATGCTGAAATCCAATTAGAGCAAGCTGAGAAACAGCTTTCAGATGCTACTATTAAATCGCCGATAAGCGGCGTAATTACTAAAAAACAGGTTGAAGAAGGCGAATACATCAATATTGGGAACCCTATCGTTACAATCGTTGATATTTCCAGGCTTAAAATCAAATTAAATGTTTCCGAAACTAATGTCTATCAACTTAAATTAAATGATAAAACAACAATTACAACTGATGTATATCCCGGGGTATCATTCGAAGGTAATATTAGTTTTATTAGTTCTCAGGGTGACGATTCACACAACTATCCGGTAGAAATAGTAATTCCGAATAATTCAAAATATCCTTTAAAGTCCGGAACTTTTGCAAATGTAATGATTAAACTTCCTGTTGCAGGGGAAGCATTTTATATTCCCCGTGAATCTCTATTGGGAAGCATAACAGATGCAGAAGTTTATGTTGCCGAAAACAATAAGGCGATACTTAAAAAAATTGTTGTTGGAAGCGGGAATGACAACTATTTAAAGGTTATTTCCGGTTTAAAGGAAGGGGATAAAGTAATTGTAAACGGGCAGATAAATCTTTCCGAAAACAAGGCAATTAAAATTGTAAATTAATAACAATAATTATGTCAATCACTGAAATTGCAATAAAAAGGCCAACGTTGGTAGTAGTAATTTTTACTGTCTTGGCTATACTTGGAATAACATGCTATACCAATTTAAACTATGAGCTTATTCCAAAACTTAACTTCCCTTCGCTTAGCATTGTTACTACCTATCCTGGTGCATCAGCAAACGAGGTTGAAAGTTCAGTTACCAAAAAACTGGAAGATGCCCTTTCATC
>JBAYMP010000148.1:0-3199 GCA_041663505.1 Bacteroidales bacterium
TATCGAACAAATTTATATTTTCGTGTCGAACAAGATAGAGATATGAGATGATATTAGAGCAAACCATAAGAGAAGTTTGTGTAAGGCAGAGAGAGAATGCCAAATCTGTTGATAATATGTTGGACAGATGGATAGGCAATGAGTTTCGCAGTTCGTCTTCACATGCTTTGGTGATAACAGGTGTAAGACGTTGTGGCAAGAGTACTCTATTGGCAGAGATAATAAGTAGGCTTATTGATTCAGATTATTTCTCCTTAAATTTCGATACCCCTCTATTATTTGATTTTTCGGTTAATGATTTTTCAAGGCTCGATGCTGTTATAGAAAGTTTTGCGACTAAGAAACTGTTTTTCGATGAGATTCAGTTGGTAAAGGGGTGGGAAATGTATGTGCGCCAAAAGTTTGATGAAGGCTTTGAAGTTACTGTTACAGGATCTAACGCTTCATTACTGAGCAGTGAATTGGCAACACGACTTACTGGACGACATATATCTTTTGAACTTTATCCGTTTTCCTACGATGAGTTTCTATCTTTTAAACATTCTGCCCGTGGTAAAGAATCGCTTGAGCAATATTTGAAAAAAGGTGGTTTCCCTGAATATTTAAAAACTGACGATGAAGCACAGTTGACGACTCTTTATCAGGATATTATAATACGAGACATTGTTGCTCGATATGGTATTAAGGAAGCTCTGGGATTGCAGCGATTGGCTATGTTTCTGATAAATAATGTGGGCAATCGTTTCACAGCCGGTAAACTCAAACAATCACTATCGGTAGGTTCCACAAGTACCATTATCAATTGGTGTGGTTTTATAGAGAATACCTATCTGTTCACTTTTGTCGATAAATTTTCTTATTCGGCGCGTGCTCAGTTAATTAATCCTCAGAAAATATATGCCGTTGACACCGGACTTGTCAATGCGCTTACCATTAAAAAGGGAGCAGACAAAGGACATCTTTTGGAAAATGCCGTATTTCTTCAACTCCGCAGAAAAGGAAATGAAATTTATTATTTCGATGATAAGGGAGAATGTGATTTTGTGGTATGTAAAGGCGGAAAAGCCTTGGAGGTAATTCAAGTTTGTTTAGATGTTAATCCCGACAATATTGAAAGAGAAGTAGGCGGCTTGACAGCAGCCATGAATTTTTTCTCTGTGTCTCAAGGGAGAGTCATTACCCTAAATCAAAGTGAAAGCATCAACGAGCAGGGTAGGAAAATTATTGTCGAGCCGTTCTGGAAATGGGCTAACAAATAACCTTGCCAATACCGGCAAATTTATAAACGCCGTCCCTTATAACTAAAGATATGTCATATTTTGTACATAAAGTTGACTATTTATTAACTAACTATGCAAATTATGACGATTTTTGTTGCATAAGTAGATTGCAAGATGGACGTTAACTTAGCTCAGTTTGGAAATATACCGGTCTATGACAATATCGCGATATTAGAAATGAGGTGAAACTTGATTATACCCATTTCAATGAGCGTATTCTACAGTTTAATGGTAATCAAATGGACAAGATATTGCTATATGTTTTTTAAACTCTAAAATATTATGATACTTTTTCCTGATGTAACTAAAAACATTGTCGAAAAGACATTCCGTCCAGGTGGCGCGGTTAATTTAATGAGACTTACGGAGGAGGATTACAAAAAGATTCCTGTTTTGCAGCAGGTTATCTGCTTATGTGGGTTTCTCCGTGATGAAGGGCCTGTCAAGCTGACGGCTACGGGGAATTTGCCACTGCGTATTGTGTCGGCTATGGAATCTCTCGGTGTGAAAGACTGGTATTATGAGAGATATCCAAACAAACTTAGAAAAGAGACCGACTCCATGTCTGTGAGAATAGCTCGTGCCCTTACTGAGTTTTCAGGTATTGCCCGTAAACGTAGCAATTCACTATCTCTTACAAAAAATGGCGAGAAGATTATCCGTGACAACCATTTGATGCTTATGGCTATTATTGAGGCTTATGTTTATAAACTCTGCATAGGAAGTTTTGACGGCTATGAGGATTTTCGTATCGGACAGTATGGTATTGGTCTTTCTTTGATTCTTGTAGACCGGTTCGGTGATGAGCCAAGAGACTCCATTTTCTATGCTGACCATTATTTTGATGTTTTTCCTTATCTGTGTAAAGGAAGGTCAAGTGCTAATTGTTATTCTGTGAGGAGTTTCGAGAGGTTCATGCTCTACCTTGGTCTGGTGAATGTCAAAGAAAATCGTGGATCGCTATGGAGTGAAACTACAAATACAATTACACGCACAGATCTTTTCAAAAAACTTATAAGTGTTAAGAGCGATCTTTTTAGAATGCATTATTCATTAGATGCCGGGGTTAAGGTTTATCAACTGAAGATCAGTCTGTGCAATTCCGAACCTTTGATCTGGAGGAGGATACTCGTTCCTTCTTCTGTTTTGTTAAGCGATCTTCACATTGTGATTCAGAATTGCATGGGGTGGCAAAATTATCACTTACACCAATATATCAAAGATGGCAATCTATATTCGGAAAATACTGGCGATGATTTATGGAAGGAGATGAACACTACTGACTACGCTGGCATGAAGCTCTCTGATCTTCTGCATGGTGAATCTGACTCTATTATATATGAATATGATTTTGGAGATGGATGGAAGCACAATCTTGTTGTTGAAAGGGTTCTTCCGCTTGATGAGGGTGTAAATTATCCTGTTTGTACTGGAGGTGAGATGCATTGTCCTCCTGAGGATTGTGGCGGGATACCTGGTTATTACAATATGCTTGAGGTGCTGAAGAACCCTCACCATGAGGAGTATGAGGGTTATATAATGTGGCTGAATGGTCCATTCGACCCGGCTGCTTTTGATATAGACAGGGTAAACGCTGTATTTTCCGGAGATTTTTAGGAGATCTGCCACTAAATCCGGTCCAAGTTTTCCACTCGATGTTTCTAAAACGAAGGACCTTGTCAGAACTATATGACCCAGCCGATATTTATTCTTTATTTTCACATTAAAAAAGTATATTTACTAATACAAATGAATTTTTCACTTAAGGTAGTAGCAACATAAAGAACCAGTATGAAAAATATTAATGAAAAAATACTAAAATCAAATTTCAACAATCCTATAAAGGATTTTAGTGATGCTACAAAACTGCTGAGAGCCAAGTCAAATGTTCTGGAGAATATATTGGCATCCATAGGTGA
>JBAYMP010000149.1:0-3195 GCA_041663505.1 Bacteroidales bacterium
AAAAATTAAAATGACAATAACACGGAAACTGAATAATGACAATGGTTTACAAGACTGGAGGACAGAACACCAGGCGGTGACAGGCGGTATATTTTATTGCCGAGTTAGTGCGGGTTTCAGCGTTTCTGCAATTAATAAACTTTCGTGTATCTTGGCAGAACAGTGCTTTGAAATAGGCAATAAAAACATACCGCCAATCCGTTAGGTGCAAAATTAAAAGACACCGTACTACCCAAATAATATTGATAATGAATAGATTAACAATTATTTTAAGCTTGACCATCTTAACATTAAGCTCTTGTGTTGAAAATTACACTTCAAAAGATTACTTAAGAAAAGTCTTAAAAAAACTTGAGAAAATAGAATCAGCAACATATTGGGATAAAGCTGAATCATGGAATCCTGGAGATACCGCTGCATCCTACATAGTTAATCAATATGTAGAATCCTATAGAAACCCAACAGACACAACGATAGGTTCAAGCTGGGCTATTTTCGAAAATGAACAAAAAACTCATCTAGAATTTGCTTATGATGGAAAAATGAGAACTATTATTTATGATGATGTAAAAGGAATGGTTATTGATAGTTTCAAGGTAAGGCAATTACCTTTTAGACCTGTATTCCCACCCTTTTTTAATTATACAGAAAACATTATTCGATATATCATAGAAAACAATGATAGTACATTTGTAGAACAAAAAGATTTGGGAGAAGAAATCTATGTAAAACTTACAATTTATGAGGATAGACAAGTTGAGTTCTTTGGAAGAGCTCATTATATTCCAGAAAATCCATACACTTTTGACCCAACATCGATATACGAATTGTGGATAAATAAAAAATCAAATTTACCTCAGAAAGTGAGAAGAGAGATGTCTGATAATATTTCTGTTAGTTCAGTATCTGATTTTGAATTTAATAAATTAAGACTTGAAAATTTTGTTGCTTCTGATTATTTTCCAAAGTGGTATGAAATAAGACAATATGGACAAAAAGGAAAAGAAAGTCAGCCTAATACATTGATTGGCAAAAAAGCACCTGATTGGACTTTGCAAACTAACAATAAACAGGATATTTCACTATCGGATTTAAAAAGCAAAGTTCTGATGTTGCAATTTACAAGCGTTAGTTGTGGGCCTTGCAAAGCTTCTATTCCATTTTTAAAAGAACTTTCCAAAGAATATAAAAATATTGACTTTGATTTTGTTGCAATAGAATGTACAAGTAAAAATGTTAATGTTTTAAATAGCTATATGAAACGTAATGACTTTGATTACAAATTCTTACTTTCAACAAAAGACGTGTTAACGAAGTATTCGATTACATCATTTCCTGTATTTTTCATACTTGACGAAAACCGTAATATTAGAAATGTAATAAATGGTTATGGACAGGGAAAAACGGACAAAGAAATAAGAACTTTAATAAATGAACTGATATAAAATTCAGCGCATAATAAATAGGACTCTGAGCGGTATGCAAGACCGAGCGAGGAGTCGGTGTTGAACTACATCCGCCGGGCCATAAGCTATGTACTTAATGGCGGTTTTAATGATTTTTTGGAGTAAAACAGAATAAGCGTTCTTTGAAGTATTGCAGGTTTTTGTGCTTTTAAGTGTTTTTACAGGAATAATACCAGTAGTTTGTGAGGAAGTTTTGTGTACTTAGACCTTTTTTCGGCATAGATCTCCCTGTTGCGTAAAAGCGCAATTTGATAATGATCAATAATACAGAGCTGGAAATTGAACAGGAAAGATACAATCCGGAGCCCTTATCCGCGGTAGTTCCCGGATTACCACCATTCGTCCGGTTTTGCACATCGGGCATTTGCAAGGGTTGACATCCGTTAGTCTTTCGAAGCGTTGCAGGCCGGTCTCCGGCGGATTTTGGTTGTTGATCAGGGCATCTAGGTCGGGCTTTTCCTCAGGAACAAACAACAACCCCAGGTAACGTTTGGCCGTATGATTATAAATACCATAACGCCTGATTTTCACAAATCTCGAGGGCAATTCGTGCGGTACGGTGAAAACGATGTGATAATGCTTTACCTGCAGGGTCGTTTCCAAAAGATCTTCCACCCAGAAAACCTGTCTGGACGCCTGGCACTTCGGGCAATGGCGGTTGCGGCAGCTGTTGTAGCTGATCCTCTCCTTGGCACAGCAATCGCACTTTTCCTTGTGGCCGCCAAGGGCAATAGTGCGGCATAGCGAAAGGGCATTGAGTATCCTTTTCTGATACTCGTTTGGCTGGTATTCTTCACAAAAGCGTTGTCCAAATAGTTTTATTACATCTGCTACTTCGTATTGCTGGCGGCTCATCTCCTGTCGCCATATAATGTGTCCAGCGGGCTGTGAGGCTTGATAGGAGGGCATTGTGCAACATGAAGGTAGATCATCGTGGTGGTGATCTCCGCATGCCCCAGGAGCTCCTTGAGGGTGACAATGTTTAATCCATCCTCGAGAAGGTGTGTTGCATAGCTGTGCCGTAGGGAATGCAGGTTGACTTCCTTTTTGATGGAGGTCTTTTTGAGTGTTTCTCTCATTACCCACGAGAGCCCCCGGACACTGTAACGACCATCCGCTTCTTTTCCCTTCGGACATATATTCAGACAGGAGAACAATACGGTCCTTTTTGTATTTGCTTTGACGGATATGTATGGTCTTGCGTTCAAAGTCTATATCGGAGAGTTTCAGATTGATGACCTCCTGACCGCGTAGTCCGGCTGAATAGATAAGGGTTAATACTATGCGGTGTTTGAGCAGTGTTGGTGTTCTAAATAGTTCTTTTAACTCCGAACGATTAAGGATAACCGGTAGCTTGGTGTCCTTCCTGAGGGATGGTAGTGAGATCGCCCGTTTGTTTTGACCAAGCAGACGATAATAGTAGCGAAGGCCATAAACGGCATGTTTGAAATTGCTCCGAATGGTGATTTGGCAGAGAGAGCCAGGGCAGTGAGATACTCGTTTATCTCGTCATCGGCAATAAGCTCCGGCAACCTCCCGAAATGCAGTGATATGGCAGCTACACGACGGATGTAATTGTGAAGGGTGCTTTTGCTTTGACCCTGCAAAACCACCTGCTGTTGAAGTTTTTGGAAGACACGGTCGAAACCTGGAACGCTATCCAGTGCTCTCTCAATAATGGTTGATTCTGACTTTTTTCTCATATGGCATTACTTTTAAAATTTGTACT
>JBAYMP010000150.1:0-3180 GCA_041663505.1 Bacteroidales bacterium
ACATGGTGGAAGTGAATCTATATACATTTGATCTCCGGTAAGTGCAAGTTCCAATATTTCTTTTATCTGAACTAAACCATCTAAAACAACTTCCATATCATCTTTAGAATACTTTACTTTATAAGCAGCTAATACAGGTTTGGTTTTGTTTGAGGCATCTACTTTTTCTGCTAAAGAAACAACAAGTAAGTGTCCGCTTTTTTCACCATCAAGGGCACAATATCCAGAATGTTGTTGAATATAATAATCAAATTCTCTTTCTTCGTCACCTTCTTTTGGTAAAGCACGGCGTCTTGATTTTATTTCTGTAATCTTTGGTAATCTTGCATCTACAGTATAGGTAATACCATTTGCCTTTTTTACTTTACCATGTTTCTTTTTAAGGATAAGCAAAAGTTCTTTTTCTATAGCATTACCACTAAGAAAATATAGTATTTCTTCAATGGTAGGGGGTTTGGGTAAGATACGGGAGAAATATGCTTTACGTGAAGCTAGGAGATCAGAGAGATGAATTTCTTTTCTGATTGTGTTCTCCCAATTTTTCTGTATCAATTTTATTATCTTATTTTCAAATTCTGTGTCTCTAAATATTTTCATATCTGCATACTCCAATAAGTTCACAACCTTTTTTATAGTATTTACATTTATTAGAATTATGATAACACATTTTAACATATTTGTCAAGATGTTTTAATATTATTTTTGATTTTTGTTCATTATATTCATTAAACTCGCATACTGGTACTTTTGTTTTATTACATAAGTGTATCAATGACTTTGTTATTTTATATTTATCGTTATCAAAAAAAGTATTGAGAACGTGATTTAATTCAGTTCTGTATGGATTAAACAATGCATTAGCCAAGTTATAATATTCCTCTAATCTTGATTCTTTACCATGTTTACGAAAAAAGAGTATATATTCTTAAATTCTCCTCCTAAGAATTCTGATACTTGATCTTTAGTATCAAACATTTTAGCATCTATCATTGAAACTGTTATATCTTTTAAATAAGATAAACACATTGTTTCTACAGATGTATTTTTATCTTTAGATTTGGTTTCTGCTATAGGAGCCGCATGAGTCTCCTTAATGAATTTATCATCAATGTTAATAAATGTAGTGTCATCTTTCTGTCTATAATCTACTTTAACAGGGACACCCACAAGATTGGGTGTTAATTTGTGAAAACATAATCCCTTTGTTCCGTTATCTAATTCTATTTCATAATAAGGGCCTCTCTTGGACTGTTTTGTTTCATAGGATGTGATTGTTCTTGTTTCCATGATTTTTTTCTCCTTGCTTCTTTTTTTTTGAAAGCATCTCTTTTATATTTTATAATATAGTCACTAAACAAAAAAATGTCAAGAGGATTTCTGCAAAAAGATAAGAAAAAGGAAAAAAATAATTTAGTGTATAGTATATATAATAAATAAACAAATATATATAATATTCTTTATAATATACTTATTACGTAGTAATAAGTTCTTGTTTACATAGTAAACAAGATATATATATAATAAAATATATAAGTATGTTTATATATAATATATATAATATATAATATATATATAAGGAGAAAAATATGTAAAATAATTAAATAACACCTTGACAACAAGTTCTTTAGTGATTATTTTATATTAAATAGATAATTTAGAGGTGTTTATGCCAAGTGCTCCTGTACATCGTATGCGTAAAGAAGAAATAGTTTGGTTAGGTAATCACAAATGTGAACATGGTCATACGTATCTTGAACATTATACATGTTATTTAAAAGATAATCCAAGTAAAGTAAGAATAGGTTTTTTTGATATTGAAACATCTAATTTGGATGCTAATTTTGGTATTATTCTTGCGTATTGGTTTAAAGAAGCAAACAAAGAAAAATTTCACGGAGGTTATATAAATTCAAGAGACGTAATTCATGATGAAGAACCTGATAGAAATCTTGTAATTAAACTTATTGATGATTTAAGGAAATTTGACCTTGTTTTTACATATTATGGAACGAAATTTGATCTTCCATTTTGTAGAACAAGGGCACTTCATATGGGACTTGACTTTCCACTTTTTGGTACTATAAAACATAAAGATGTTTATTATATTATCAAAAACAAATTTAAATTACATCGAAACAGATTAGAAGTTGCTTGTAGAGAATTACTTGGGGAAACCAGAAAATCTCATTTCGATGGTAATATGTGGAGAAGAGCAGTTCAGGGAGATAAAAAATCCTTAACTTATATTAGTGACCATTGCAAGGATGATGTTAGAGACCTTGAAGATTTAACGAATAAAGTATTGGATTATGCATACCCACTCTGGAAGAGTATATAAGGAATAATATGGAACTAAAATTAAGTATGTTCGGTCATCCATACTGGCTATTTGTAGAAAAAGGATATAGGAAATCAAGTGGCAATTGGGGTAGCCACAATGGAGAAACACTTTGTATAGTGGTAGATGGAGATAGTGCAGAAACAATACAAAAAGAAACATTACTCCATGAACTTGGTGAATGTATTAATTTCTGGTATGAATTAGGTATGACACATCAACAAATTACTATTTTTACTAAGTCTTTGTGGAATGCATTTGGAAGTAACCCAAAAATGATGGAATGGTTATTAAAAACCATGAAAGAGGAAAAAGATGCCAAACTTAATGGATGAAATAAATGATTTTTATAATAAACTTGCTAACGTATTTGAAGATATGGAATTGAATAGTTTACGTAATACTTTAACTATTGATGCTAAACCTATTGGAAATAAAGATGATTTAGATAAACTAAAATGGGATTTACTTCCAATGGATGTCATAGAAGATGTTGTTAAAGTATTGACCTATGGTGCTAAAAAATATTCAGATGATAATTGGAAATTAATTGATAATCCAATAAATAGATATTATTCTGCAATGATGAGACACCTGATAGATTGGAAAGTATATAATGAACAAAACGATAAAGAAAGTGGATTACCTCATTTAGCTCATGCTCTATGTTGTTTGGTATTTATAAATTGGTTTAGTAAACATAATAAAATAGAAAAAGTTAGCACAACAACGATAGTAGCTATATAAATTTATGGTATAAGAACCAGATAAATGAAATCAATGGCATAGGTGGCGGAATGGATAGACGCAACAGACGTGTTGATGTGGTGTGCAATAAGCCT
>JBAYMP010000151.1:0-3179 GCA_041663505.1 Bacteroidales bacterium
GCTTTTGAAGACAATATCATCCACACTGCCGGCGATGAACTGGTTTTGGAGGGTGTCACCCGGGATAAGATTATCAAAGCGATCGGGGTCCTGGGATTCCAACTGGTTTTTGAGGCGCCTACGCTGGATGATCTGCGCTCTGGGCGTTATAGTGAATTGTTCATTTCAAGTACCAGCATGGGGGCTATGCCGCTTTCCATGCTGGATGGTGTGGGTTGTGGGACCGACTTTGCCAAAACCAGGAGCATACATGCCTTAATCCGGAAATGGGAGGCAGAGGCCCTACACTAATGTGTGGAAACACAGTATAGTTACCCTATGAAGTTTAATGAATTACCACTACATGAAGAAGTGATGAAAGGAATCGAAGCTGCTGGATTCATCGATTGCATGCCGGTCCAGGAGCGTGTGTTACCCTTTTCATTGCAAGGAAAAGACGTGATGATCCAGTCAAAGACCGGATCGGGAAAAACCGCCGTCTTCCTTGTGACCCTGTTACAGAAATTTGTCGCCGCGCGGGACCAGGCCAAAACCTTGCCCCCCGAAGAGGCTTTTAAAGTCAAGTTGCCTGTCGCGTTGATTGTGTCCCCAACCCGGGAACTGGCGGTCCAGATCGAGGAGGATGCGAAAATCCTTTCCTCGGGGATTCCCGGTTTCCGTCTGGGATGTTTCTATGGCGGGGTGGGCTATGCCAAGCAGGATAAAGAGATCGCCGATGGATTGGATCTGATTATCGGAACACCTGGCCGTTTGCTTGATTACCAGCAGATGAGGAAACTGGACTACAAAAAGATCGATACTTTTATCGTGGATGAAGCCGACCGGTTGTTCGATATGGGTTTTTATCCTGATATCCAGAAGATGCTATCCTTTATGGTAAGCCGTGAACAACGCCAGACCATGCTGTTCAGCGCTACTTTGGGTACCCGGGTGCGCAATCTGGCCTGGGACTACATGAACAACCCCGAGGAGATCGAAGTCCAGCCGGAAGAGATCACTGTCAAGGAAATCACCCAGGAGCTCTACCATGTGAGCAAACAGGATAAGTTCATGCTTTTCCTGCGGCTCCTTGCCAGGGAAAATCCCCAGCATGCCTTGATTTTCACCAATACCAAAGCCAAAGCGGTTGAATTGAGCAAGCGTTTGATGGTGAATGGTTTCAATGCCCAGTATCTGATGGGGGATCTCCCGCAGAGCAAGCGCCTGCAGGTGATCAACAAGATGAAACAGGGTGGTATCCGCTTTCTGGTGGCTACCGATGTCGCCGCCCGTGGATTGCAGATTGATGATCTGGAACTGGTGGTCAACTATGATATTCCAGAAGATTTCGAGAGTTACGTCCATCGTATCGGCCGTACCGCCCGTGCTGGCAAGTCGGGGAAATCCATCACGCTGGCTTGTGAGCAGTATGTGTATGGTCTGGAGGCAATCGAAACCTATATCCAGATGAAGATTCCTGTGATCTGGCCAGTCGAGGGTGAATTGCCTGAAGTGGTGGACCAGAGTGCCAAGATGCGCTTCAGGGATCTGGTGGATGAGAGCGAATATGCCTCCCACAGCGATTCAGGACGCTCAGGTGCCCGAGGTGGACGGCCTGGAAGCCGTACAGGAAGCCGCACAGGTGGCCTCCGTGGTGACCGAACCGGTGACCGGGGAGCCAGCCGTTCTGGAAGCCGGGGAGAGCGTCCTGTTGGCGATCGTCCCACGGCCAACCGTGTGGTTGGTGATCGTCCCGCTACGACACGTCCCACAGTCAATCGTCCCCTTGGGGAGCGTCCCGTTGCCAATCGTCCCGCTGGTAGCCGATCCACCCTTGATCGTTCCAAGAGCAGAATCCTGGGTCCCATATCCGGTATTGTCGCACCCAGAGTACCGAAAGAGCCTACCCAAACCAGCGCCTCCACAGGACAAGCACCATCCAGGCGCAAACCTGGAAAAAGCTATGCCGATATCCAGAAAATGGATTTTGAGGAGCGGATAGCTTACTATAAAAATATCTATGGTACCGAAGGTAACCCTACACAGACTCCGACAAGGAAAGACTCCCCCGCTAGACCACAAGGAAACCAGCCTCAGAGGATTAAACCGGCCAATGGGAAACCCCCAGCTGGAAAACCGGGAGCCCCAATCCACCAGAAACCCACGGCCCAATCCCCAGTGGGAAAACCTGTGGAAAAGATATCCCCCGAGTCTGTTCAAGCTAGGACTGAAACCAAGAAGCCTGGATTGCTTGCCCGGATTATAAAGAAGATCATACATACATGATCCGTCGGTTCATCTAGAGACCCGGTGTTCCCCTGTGCATGTCCGGTGGGAACACCTGGGTGGCGTCTGTATGGAAGGTGACATGCGCTAGGATCTGTTCAACCACCTCCAGCGTCATAGCCATCGCCCACCGCTTGACGACAGTCCACGATGCGCCCATTATCTATATGTTATCTGATATCGCAAGGAGGAATCGGATATGTTGAAAACACTGCATATAACCTTTGCGATCGGAATTGTGGTTCCTGTGTTGATTCTCTCACTGTTTGTGGCCATCATTCCAGCGGCTGTGATGCGGCTTTTCAAGGCCAACAAGGCTGCGGATGCCTGGACGCGGATCAATGGAACCCTGATTGCCACGATTGTCATGTGGGTTTTAAATACCAGAATGCATGTGGATGGTCTTGAAAACATAACCCGCGACGGTACTCCGGTCTGTTTTGTCTCGAACCATCAAAGCCTTCTGGATATCACCGCCGTGGTGAGCGCCCTGCATATATGGGCCGGTTTCATTGCGAAAAAGGAATTGAGCCGGGTCCCTCTGGTGAATTCATGGATCGAATCGATCAACTGTGTCTATATCGATCGCAAGAGCCCCCGTTCTTCCATTGAAGCCATATTGCGCGGAGTCGACAATATCCGCAAAGGAATCCCCATGTTTGTTTTTCCTGAAGGAACCCGAAGCAAGGATGGAAGATTGGGAGAATTCAAATCAGGCAGCTTCAAACTCGCGACCCGGGCGAAAGCGGTGGTTGTGCCCATCTCCATCTGTGGAACCCGCCGGGCTTTTGAGGCCAAACAGAGTATCCGGCCTATCAATATCTGGATATCGGTGGGAACGCCTATTGTGACGGCGACCCTTACCGAGGAAGAAACCAGAAACCTCCCTGAAACAGTCTACAAATCCATTAAAC
>JBAYMP010000152.1:0-3178 GCA_041663505.1 Bacteroidales bacterium
AGACGCGCTATAAATTTTTTCGTACAAATGTTCTTCAACATCAACTATTCTAAGCACGCCGCAAGAAGTATCATATTTTCCACGGAAGCATATGGTATAATCAAAAAGCATTCTACTATACCAATGTCTATGTAGTATATAAAAACTAAAGTATATAATTTCATATATAGTATAATCATGCACAACACGAATACCGTTAAGCGTCCCGTTGTTTCTTATTTTTCTGAACATGCGCCGTGTCTTGCACAACTCGCTTCCAAGTTCTTTTATTTCAATTGTCATGTTATCCCCTCAATCTATCAAATCTCTGAAACTGAACCAGCCTTTCTTTATGCAGACCCACACAAGATAACCCATAAGGTCTACAACATCGTTTTTTCTTAGTTCTTCGCTGTTTCGTATTCTGTTTATTTTATCGTCAATCCTGGCATACAGCAAATCGTCCGAACTTCCTTTCGCGAAAACGTGGATAGGATCGGATATAGAGCTTCCATATCTGCTGTCCTTTACATGCATGAATTTCGCAAGGCTTTTACAGACTCGATTTATTTGCTTTGTTGTTTGCTCTCTGTTCTCTGTAATTGTCAAGTTCATTCCTCACAACATCTTTTCCTCGTTTCCTACTCCATGAAAAACAATCGCGATTTTTTATTTTGCTCATGTTTCAGCACCTTTTATTCCCATGCCTGTACGGTCTTCCTTTATTTATTTTGTGCTTCTTTTCAATCTCGGATTCTAAATTAATCCCATAAGCTTCGCACATATCCATTACACGGATAACTACGTCGGCGAGCTCTTCTGCCATATGCACGTCATCATGCCTTCTGTATGCCTCAAGTGCTTCGGATACTTCAGCATGAACTAAGCAAAGTAACTCGGGCACCGGTCGCTTGTCTTCCCACCATCCATGATTTATGGCGTTTTCGTGTATTTCTTTCTGTGTTATTGCCATCTCACTGCCTCAACTATTTTTCTTTCTAATGTTCAACAGAAATCTTTTTCGATTACGACTTTAAGTTCTTCAATGTCCTCAAACAGGAGTTTAGACGCGCTATAAATTTTTTCGTACAAATGTTCTTCAACGTTCCCTATTCTAAGCACGCCCGTAGAAACGTCATATTTTCCCCAGAAACACACGGAATAATCAAAAAATATTCGATTATACCAATGTTTTTTCAGCACATGAAAATCAAAGTCGATTATTTTATTTTCGGTATAATCATGCACAACACGAATACCGTTAAGCTTCCCATTGTTTCTTATTTTTCTGCACACACGCCTTGTCTTACATAACTCGCTTCCAAGTTCTTTTATTTCAATAGACATTTTAACCACCTAATTTATTTTTTCTTTCGAATGTTGATAACTGGTTTATAATCAATAACCCGCCCTCTCTTGCTTTCCTGCCTTTTCTGCTCTGCAATTGCATCGGAATAATACAACGGTGACGGAACTTTCCTACATCTCTCATCCGGACTGCAAACACAAATGCTTCTCAAAGAAACACCTTTCGGAAATCCCACATTATCAATAGCGTTCAGCCGTTCACACGTCGGAACTTTCATACTTCTATAATAACTCTCGAATAAATTACTCTTTCTTGCGTTCCACCTGTCAGCAAGCATATTAAACCAATCGTATGCTTCTTCTTCCTCTATACCCATCTGCCCGAGATAACTGCAGAACACGGCCAAAGCCCTGGTTGCGCCTTCGCCGCACTCTTCAAGCTCAAACAAATTTTGCATACATGGTGCCCAATTTTCATAACCGATTGGTGTTTTTGATATCTCTACTTCTCTTCCGTCTACCCTGCTTATTACAGATCTTCTATTTTTGTAACTATTTTCGAGATACGGCTTAAAGACTTTATTAAGAAATTCTGTTCCATCGTCATACTCTGTATACCACATTTCCCCTTTGGCAATTACAGAGCTTGACAATGGAATTGTAGCCTCTTCGAAGTCTATCTTGATGTTGTCGACGTCCAAAGGAACCACAGCATAATCAAGACTCTTATGCACGCTGTATAAGGTCTTGAAAACTCTCTGTGAGCCGTTCAATTGGTCTGGCTTAACTTTCCCCTTATGTCGTGGAAACTCCTCAAAGAACGCTTCTCTCATGTCTCCTATGAGACAATCGAAGGCATCTAAGAAGGTAAGTAACATCATATCCCATTCTTCGGAATCCCTGAACCGGTCGAAATACTTTTCAAATGCCTTGTGGTGTATCATTACATATATCCCACCCCCCGAATACAGAACGTAAATGGAATTAGGTAAGTATTCCCTTAAAACATTTGTGAAGTATTGCGCCATGTCTTCTACAGCTTCTTTTACCGCGGGTGTGTGAATATCACATCCATGTTCTTTATCGATGTCAATTCCAAGAGTGTACCCAACCGTATGAACCCTACTGAACATAGGTCCATCTGCTTTATCTACAGTTTTGTAATCCACTCCGTATATTTCTTTGTCGAAAACATTGAGTGTCCAATACAACGTCCTGCACTCCGTCACCGCATTGATGTAATCTTTCATTTTTGACATATCAATTTTTTTCTTCGCTCTCCGGTTTCCAGGTCGTAGGTTGTACCAATCCATTGAATCTTTGAGCTCTCCGGTTTCGCGGTCCACATACGCACACGGGGTAAATTTCATCCCGGCCCTGCTGAAATTCCCATCAGTTGAAATCCTTATAATTGCCTCAAGAACTTCTTTTCTTTTGTAATGTTCTCTTATCTGCATTTTATTAAGCACATTCCCCACCCACTAGGCAATTACAATACTCAACGTTTTGATTAAGCACGTTGTTAAAACGTTCTTCGTATGTCTTTTTACCATGTATTTCTGCCATTTTGTGAATTGCACAATGGCATTCGTGGCAGAGTGGCAATAGATTTGCAATGTCATTTGTGCCCCCACTTGCGCGGGGTATTATGTGATGAATCTCCAAATTATCGGGATTGCCACATACAGCACATTTTCCCCCAAATATGTATATCACGCGGTGTTTCATTACAGTTCGGATCGCGTGTGTGTGTTTTTTTGTGTATCTGTCTCGGTGATTGCATTCGAGCGTATCGGCTTCTGATCTATTCTTGATATAATTATTATAGTGAGCAGTTACCTTGCTCATCGGCGTTCCAATCATGAATGACAGTAGGAACGCTTTAGACGTA
>JBAYMP010000153.1:0-3178 GCA_041663505.1 Bacteroidales bacterium
CAAAACCAGACCATATCGTAACGTCCTGGTGTCTTTAGGCATACCGGAATTCGGCCACAAGGCGGTGGACCTGTTGGTCTCAGCCGGGATATACTCTGTCGATGCCTTGCTGGACCTGGTGGATAGGGATGATCGTGGGACTTTGCTGGCGATCAAGGGGTTCGGAGAGAAGACAGTCACTTCTCTTTTTGATAATCTACGGGATAGTGGCATGCGCGAACGGATCAGGCTGCTTAGGCAAGCCGGTTTGAATTTCTCCGAGGAGCCGGGATGTGCAACGGCAATTCTACCACAGGTTTTCTCAGGCCAGACCTGGTGTGTGACCGGAAGCTTCATCCATTATACTCCCCGTTCGCTGGCGATGGCTGAGATTGAGAAGCGGGGCGGCCGTACTACGGGCTCGGTGACTGGAAAAACCACCCACCTGCTGGCTGGAACGGGTGCTGGAGGAAAATTGGGACAAGCCCAGGCTTTTGGCGTAAGGATTGTCGATGAAGAGGAATTCATGAAAATGCTTGCGCTAGCGGAGAAGGAATAGAACCATGCATGCGGATGCTCGTGATTTGAACAAAGTTCTGGAAGGTTCCATAGTGGGTTCCCTGTTGTCCCCATATGGCCAGGCTATCTACTTCCCTAAAGGAATCGTGGCTCAGAGCGCCGAAGCTGGCCAGAAAGCCTATGATATCAATGCTACCGCGGGAGTTGCCTTGGAAATGGGGAAACCCATCCATCTATCATCCATATCCGAAGCGGTGCCGGCTTTTCCTGCGCAGAAACTGGTTTCCTATTCACCTACGTCGGGCGATATGGCCTTGCGCCAGAAGTGGCAGGAAGAGATCATAAGGAAAAACCCTTCACTGGCGGGAAAACCGTTTTCCCTCCCGGTGGTGACAGCGGGACTTACCCATGCGCTTTCTCTGGCTGCGGATCTGTTTGTCGGACAAGGCGATACCGTATTGATACCAGAGCCCTGCTGGGATAATTATCCATTGATTTTCGAAACCCGCCACAATGCCGATCTGGTCAGTTATCCTCTGTTCAATCAGCAAAACCAGCTGGCGATTGAGGAACTGCGCCTGGCGGTGATGGCCGTGGACCATGGGAAAGTGGTGGTTCTGCTCAATTTTCCCAACAATCCCACCGGATATACCCCCACACAGAACGAGTGGGAGGCTTTGGCCGAAGCGTTGGCCTCCTGCGCCCTATCTGGCAAACACCTGGTGGTGTTGATCGATGACGCCTATTTTGGCTTGTTCCATACACCAGAATGCGCCAGGGAATCGATGTTTGCCGCATTGTGCACGCTCAGTGAGAATCTGCTGGCGGTAAAGTGCGATGCTGCCACCAAAGAAGCCATGGTCTGGGGTTTCAGGGTGGGCTTCATTACCTTTGGGGCAAAAGGGCTGTCCAACGCGCACTACGGGGCTTTGGTCCAGAAAACCATGGGTGCGATACGTTCAAGTGTCTCAAGCTGTTCAACTATCGGGCAATCCCTGCTTGTCTCCGCTTTATCCGACCCTCGGTTCCACATGGAGATTGCCAGGGGATGTGAAGAGATGCGTGAACGCTATCGGCTGGTTCAAAGAGCTTTGGAGCTTTATGGGCCGACCGAGGCGCGCCTGTGTCCGCTTCCGTTCAATTCGGGGTACTTTTTCTCGTTCCGCTGTTTGCGTGATGCAAAAATACTACGGACATACCTACTGGAAACCTATGGGGTGGGTACTGTATCCATCGGGGAGCAGTATCTTAGGGTGGCGTATTCAAGCGTGGACCGCGAATCCATCGAACGGTTCGTGGGGCTCGTCTACCGGGCGGCAGGAGAAGCATGGAAGTAAAATCAAAACTCTATCTTGTGGATGCCGATGGTGAGAAATTCATGGGAATCGGTGTGTACTGGCTCCTGCAACGGGTGGAAAGCGAAGGCTCCCTCCGGGCTGCCGCCTCATCGATGGAAATATCCTATTCGAAAGCCTACGGCATGGTGAGGAATCTGGAAAACCAATTGCTGGTTCCGGTTGTGGATCGCAGGAAAGGGGGTGCCGCCCACGACGGTTCCTCGCTTACCCCATTCGGCAGGCGTTTTCTCGCCTTGTACAATGGTTTCCAGCTGAAGGCGAAAGAGCGTCTGGTGGAGCCATTTGAAAAATTTGACAATGAGTTGAAAGGATTGTTACATGAATATGCAAAGGAGCCGGTCGATGGAGAGCAGTGATAAGAACAAATATGATTTCACCATACCCACTCTGGGAGAACCGAAAATCACTTCGCCTATCCGGATGTCGAAACTGGTAGACGATGGACTCGCTGATTATGTCAGTGAGAGAAAGCGCATCTACTACGGTATTGATGCTTGGATAAATGAGAATGGCGATGAAGTTCCCGAGGACCATGATACGGTGGAAGTCGCGGGTCCCCGTGAGAAGATCTATTTCAACCCCGCCCATGTGCATGCCGCTATCGTAACCTGCGGGGGGCTTTGTCCCGGTCTGAACAATGTGATCCGCGCAGTGGTCCGGTGTTTCTGGTACCGGTACAACGTCCGGCGGATTTCCGGCATCAGGTTTGGCTATAAAGGCCTGCTTGAGGACTCACCGTATCCCCTGATGACCCTTGATCCCGATGTTGTCGATGATATCCAGGAGAAGGGTGGCTCCATTCTGGGTTCATCACGCGGCGGGGGTGACAAGGTGGGGGAGATTGTCGATTCCCTGGAAAGGCTGAATATCAACATCCTGATCACCATCGGGGGTGATGGCACTTTGCGGGGAGCCTGGGAAATCGGTGAGGAGGTGAAGAAACGGGGATTGAAGATCGCCGTCATCGGGGTTCCCAAGACCATAGACAACGATCTTTCCTTCATCCAGTGTTCCTTTGGATTCGATACCGCGGTCTCCGCGGCGGTTCCCTCGGTACGTGGCGCGCATATGGAGGCGAAAGGCTCGATCAATGGCATCGGCATGGTGAAGGTGATGGGGCGGGAGGCGGGTTTTATCGCCGCCCACACCGCGTTGGCCCAGAGCGATGTGAATTTCTGCCTGATACCTGAGAATCCGTTTGATCTGGAAGGCCCCAATGGTTTGCTGGCCCATCTGAAGAAACGCATTCTGGAACGCGGCCACGCGGTTATTCTGGTGGCTGAGGGCGCAGGACAGAATCTGGTTCCAGAAACAGGGGAGAA
>JBAYMP010000154.1:0-3177 GCA_041663505.1 Bacteroidales bacterium
CTGCCAAACGCAGCAGCAGACGCAGCAGGGGGCTTGCCAATATCAGACGCAGGAGGGCTTGACCTTGATACACAGCTTGCGACACTTACCAACGGAACTTATGGGCTATCTGCTATCGAAACTCTTGTTGATGATCTGGAGTCACGACTCACGGCGACAAGGGCGGGATATTTAGACAACCTCTCCGGGGGCGCAGTGGCACTCGCTTCAGTATGCACAGATGCCAGACTCGCAGAACTCGGAGCCGCAAACATACCGGCAGACATAGATACGCTTATATCAAGACTCACTGCCCTCAGAGCGGAGTATCTTGACAACCTTTCAGCAGGCGCGGTAGCCCTTGCATCAGGAGTGACGGTCACCACAAATAACGATAAAACCGGGTACTCGCTCACAGACACCCCCCCGACAGCCGCACAGGTCAGAGCAGAAATAGACAGCAACAGCACCCAACTTGCGGCGATAGTAGCCGACACAAACGAACTCCAGACTGACATCTCAAACGGCGGCAGGATAGACTTGCTGATAGATGCCATACTCGCAGATACCGCAGAGATACAGGCAGAACTGGCAGACGGAGGGCGTACTGACCTTATACTCGATGCTATTCTCGGAGACACCGCAGAGCTTCAGACTGACTGGGCGAACGGTGGCAGGCTTGACCTGCTTCTCGATGCAGCAGGCGCAGGCGGTGATGCTACAGCAGCCAACCAGACCACGATTATCAATGCCATATCAGTCCTGAATGACATAGCCGCTGCGGATGTACTCACTCAGGCAGCATCAGCCCTGAACACATACGATCCCCCCACAAAGGCAGAACTCGATGTAGCCATAGCAGCGGTAGCCGGACTTACCGGAAGCTATGCCAGGGTAATCACAGTGCAGAACGGTTCAAGTGTCGCCGTAATCGCTGCCAATGTAGAAGTATGGGATGCCGCAAACACCGTATTCTACCAGAGATTGCAGACTAACAGTTCCGGTCAGGTCACATTTAACATGGACGCAGGGACATACACTATCCGCATATTCAAAGAGGGTTACTCCTTCGCTGATGCCACACTGGTAATATCAGGCGCAGGATCGACCACATACAATATGACCCCCTTCACTACTCCCACCGCTTCAAACGCGAGCATGTGCAGGGTATATGGGTACTTTATAACACCGGAGGGCGGGTTCTACACAACACTTACCCCTTCAGCAGTAGTCGAGGAGACATACGATTCAGGCAATAACTTCTTTAAGGGTGACGTAACAGGCGGGTATGTAGCCGCCACAGGGCTTGTGTACTGGGACATAGTACAGGGCGCAACCGCAAGGGTACGCATACAGGAGATCGGGTACGAGGCAGAGATTACAGTACCGGAATTATCATCCTCAAAACTTGAAGATTTAGTATAGGAGACAGACATGAGCTTATTCAAGGAATTTATAGGCGCAGCACTTATGAGTATGCTGTTTTTCATTATGCTTGCGCTCTGCATATCCCAATGCAACTGCGCTACACAGGCCAGCCGGTATGATGGAGAGCCTGCATCGTGTTACACCGCAAGGTACATGGCAAGGGAGAAGGTGAACTCGGACACCTTATGCAAGGAATGTGCCAACGAGATAAAAAGGGACTGGTGCTTAAAGGTTTTAGCCGAAAAGCCCGGCATGTTCAAAGACTTTAACGATTGCTGGAGACAATAAAAAATGTCATTAACTGCATATATTACCGCAACTCCGCTTGACTCTGGCTTCTTCAAGGATATATATTCATCATTGAAAGAGTTCAAATCCCGCTTTAAAGAGCGTTTTGAGCTTGACCATTACATGGGCGGTGTGGTAGATGATACTGACCCCACATGTGAGGGTTATCACAAACAACTAACGATGAATGGAGGAGAGTATGATGCGAGTAACATTCCAACGACTATCCCGTCTTGTCCTACTGGGGGTATTGTATTTTTTTCAATAGGCGGTGAACTCTGCTGTTATGATGGGGACACCGCCAAACAGATAACGGATGATGGCGGGATAGCTACAGGTGGCGTTGTAGATGAGGTTTCTGGTCTAAGCACATCTGTCACAATTAATGATGTTTGTTACGGGGGCGGGCTGTATGTTGCAGTCGGGACTTCTGGGAAAATAATTACTTCTCCTGATGGTGTTACATGGACGAGCAGAACTTCCGGTACTACGAATTTGTTGCAAGGCATTTGTTATGATGGGAGCAAGTTTGTTGCGTGTGGAGGATCTATTGTTTTATCATCATCAGATGGGATTACGTGGTCGCCACAAACATTTTCTGATTCTCAACTAACAGACATCTGTTATGGTGATAGCCTTTTTATTATGACAAGAACAGGACTCGGGGTTTATACTTCTCCTGATGGTGTTACATGGACGAGCAGGGATATAGCGGGCTTGTCAAGAAACCCACGAGGTGTTTGTTATGGCGATGGAGTGTACATTCTTGTTACATTTGCTCAAATAATGTCATCATCAGATGGGATAAACTGGACTGAAAGGGTAAACGATTCAAATAATTATGTAAGATGTTGTTATAACGAATCAGTATTTGTTGCCACAGGGGAAGCAGGAATAATCGTTACTTCTCCTGATGGTGTTACATGGACGAGCAGAACTTCCGGTACTACAACCGACCTATGGGGTGTTTGCGGAACAACGTCATTATTTGTTATTACCGGAGACAGCGGGCTAATTTTAATTTCAGCGGATGCCATAACATGGGAAAGTAAATCATCAGGAGTCACCAGTCATTTAAGAGGGTGCTGTTACGGGGATGATTTATTTATTATTAGCGGAGCATCTGCAAAAATTCTATCTTTCACAAAATACATCACTCTACCCTAAGAGGTAACAATGGCATCACACACAATCACATACTCAACCACTACCCCCGCAGACACAGCTCTTGCGGGGGACGGTGCGCAGGAAATCCGCAACACCCGCATAGCGGTGAAGGAGCGTGTCGAACTCGACCACTACTTCGGGGGCGTGGTAGATACCGCAGACCCTGAATGCGAAGGGTATCACCGCAAAGTCACAATGCCGTACTACACTGACCATGCGGATGTTGTTGTTCCCGCAGGATCGGGAGTGCTGTACGCATACTCCGCAGACTCAGGTACTACTATCAGCCTGTACTGGAAGAACGCATCGGGGCAA
>JBAYMP010000155.1:0-3171 GCA_041663505.1 Bacteroidales bacterium
AACCGTTTTCATTGCAACTCCCGTTTTATCTGAGGTACAGATAAAGGAAGCGGTAAAGAAGTATCGTGACTTTATCACCGATAACGAAGGTGAGATCGTTTACGAGGAAGACTGGGGCCTTAAAAAGCTGGCCTACCCTATCCAGAAGAAAACCACTGGTTTTTATCATTTGATCGAGTTCAAGGCTGATCCTTCAGCTATTGCAAAACTCGAGATTCAATATCGTCGCGATGAGCGCATTATCCGTTTCCTGACATTCGCTATGGACAAACATGCTGTGGCTTATGCAGAGAAGAAACGTGCAAACAAAGCAGAAAATAAAAACTAAGAAGGAAAGAGTTATGGCAAGTCAAAACAACGAAATCCGCTATCTTAATCCACCAACTGTTGAGGTTAAGAAGAAAAAATACTGCCGCTTCAAAAAGGCAGGTATCAAGTATGTAGACTACAAAGACGCAGAGTTTTTGAAGAGATTCCTTAACGAGCAAGGTAAAATTTTACCTCGTCGTCTTACAGAAACATCTCTGAAATTTCAGAAAAAGGTATCTCAAGCCGTTAAACGCGCAAGACACCTTGCTTTATTGCCTTATGTAACAGATTTATTGAAATAAGCTAAGGAGAAGATTGTTATGGAAATTATACTAAAACAAGATGTTCCCAATCTGGGTCATAAAGACGATATAGTAATAGTACGCAACGGGTACGCTGCAAATTACCTTATCCCTCAGGGTTTAGCCACAATGGCAACCTCTTCAGCGAAGAAGGTTCATGCTGAAAACATGAAACAAAGGGCACATAAAGAGGCCAAGATCCGCGAAGAAGCTGTCGCTCTTGCTGCGAAACTGGAAGGAATGAAGGTCAAACTTGCAACCAAGGTAAGTTCTACAGGAAAGATATTTGGTTCTATCAATAATATTCAAGTCGCAGATGCCCTTGCAGTTGCAGGATTTGAAATTGATCGTAGGAATATTACGATCATAGGCGAGGAGAATGTTAAGGAAATCGGTATCTATGATGCTGTTATCAAATGTCATCGTGAGATAAAAGCTAATATCAAAATAGAAGTCGTTGGGGAGGAGTAATCCTTCCCTTTTATTGTGATCAAATTATTTGTTTAATAATTTTTTCGTGTTATCTTTGTAACTATAGGGTCTACCTATATTGTTAAACTCTAAACGCAAATTTTTATGAAGAAAATTCTTACTTTAGTCATGATGTTCGCTGTTGTGTCTATATATGCACAACAACAGGAACCAAAAACCGACGCGAAGTATACCCAATACCTTACAAACGGTTTTTGGGACAATTGGTTTATAAGTGTAGGCGGCGGGGCGCAAGTTTATTTCGGTGAGTACGATGGTGACATTTCCCTTGGTGACCGTTTGGCTCCGGCTCTCGACTTATCACTTGGCAAATGGATCACTCCAATGTTCGGAGTGCGTGCACAGTTTGCTGGTCTTTCGGTTAAGGGTGCCACCAAATATGAGAGAGGTTATTTCGTAGAGGGGGCTAATGATGCGTGTGCAAATTGCTACACTGTAAAATTCAATATGTTCAATCTACATGGGGATTTCCTCTGGAATGTTTCAAATACTTTGGGAGGTTATAAGGCAGACCGTACATGGTCGTTTATTCCGTACTTAGGGTTGGGTTATGTCAGATCTTGGAAAAAAGATGTTGACCCTAAATACGATGAAGTAGGTGCAACTGTTGGTCTTATTAATAAAATCCGTCTTTCTGATGCAGTGGATTTCAATATTGAACTTAGATCATTACTGGTTAATGACAGGTTTGACGGTTATCAGGTAGGTCAGGGTATAGAGGAGCTTCCGGCAGCAACAATCGGCTTTACTTATAATTTCACAAAACGTGGTTTTTCAAAATATGTTAAACCGGTGCCTCCTGATTACACTCCTTACACCAGCAAAATTTCCGACCTGGAAAAGAAAATCTCCGAATCAGATGCAAAAACCAAACGACTTGCAGATGATTTGAATGCTGAAAAGGCAAAAGAACCTAAGATCATTACAAATACCGAATATCTTGCAGGCAAGATGGCCGTTTGGTTCCCTTTGAGAGGGAGCAAACTTACAGATAAAGAGCTTATTAATCTTGGTGAATATGCTGAGGTTGTCAAGAAATCTGGCTTGAAATTTACTGTTATCGGTTCTGCAGACAAGCAGACAGGTAGTAAGAAGATAAACCAGAAATTAAGTGAAAAACGGGCACAGAGCGTTTACGATGCACTTGTAAATAAGTTCGGTGTGGATCCTGGCAAACTTGAGATTGTTGCAAATGGTGATAGAGACCAGCGTTACAAAAAAGCTCATCTTAACCGTGTAGTGGTTATTGAATAATCTGAAGTTGTATTGCAGAATTGATTTTACAGACACTTAAAAAGAATGTTATGAAAAAAGGTTTTTTTACAATAATATTGATAGTACTTACAGTTGGCACGTTTTACGGGCAACAATCTGTAAGGGGTCCTTTCAGAACTAACGGTTTTTTTGATAATTGGTTTATTTCAGCAGGTGTAGGCGGAAACGTATATTTTGGTGAAAGTGATGCTGATTTATCATTAGGCGACAGAATAGCTCCAGCATTAGATTTGTCTCTTGGTAAATGGATGACTCCTACAACAGGATTCCGTTTTCAATATGCAGGTATAACAGCCAAGGGCAAGGGTATTGCAAATTATCATTTTGCAAACTCGAGTGGAGACGAAAAATTTAATGTAATGAATCTGCATGCGGATTTCTTGTTTAACCTTTCTAACATTATCTCTGGTTACAGAACCGACAGATTCTGGGATCTCGTTCCTTATATCGGAGTTGGTTGGGCTAAATCATGGAAGGATGATGTAGATCCTGAATATAATGAGGCTGCTCCTTCTTTTGGCCTTATTAACAAGTTTAGATTGTCTGATGCTTTGGATTTGAATCTTGAAGTCAGAGGCATGTATGTAAATGAAAGGTTTGACGGTGTAAAAGGTGGCAGAAGCGGTGAAGGCATGGGTTCTGCAACTATAGGTTTCTCTTATAAATTCAACAAAAGGACATTTGATTCACCAGAAAAACCGATTATCCCTGATTATGCTCCTTATACTACCAAAATATCTGATCTTGAACAAAAAATTGCCAATTCTGACGCTAAAGCAAAACAACTTGCTGA
>JBAYMP010000156.1:0-3154 GCA_041663505.1 Bacteroidales bacterium
CTTAAACAATTATGCAAGATCGATGAACTACTGGCGAGAATTAAAGATACGGCTAGTATGTTGATCACGGATAGAGTTCGTTCTTATGAATCATTTTTGAAAAAAGAACAAGCAAATATTACAGCTGAGCTGAATCAAATCATTTCCAAAGCAAATGCGAAAACTAGAGATGCTAGCATAGAAAATAATGCGAATAAGTTATCAAAAATAGTCGATAATTTAACCTCATATCGCTTAAATGCGATGGAAGATTTGATCGATGATGAACTTATCAATGCCACAAATAGACATCAGCAAAACCTAAATAATCAAGGACTAGGAATCATCAATATTAGTCAAGATATTTTAAAAAAACTTGAATCAATTGATGACTTCATGTTAAGAGAAAGCATCTATCAAGTTGCATTGCAAGGAGAAAACGCAAATAAGTCATGGACAGAATTACAACTACTAGGAAAAAACCGATTGAATGCGGAACTAAAATCATCATTTGAAAAGCATAAAGATAAAATCATGATGGAGATCCAAAAAGAGCTTAAAGATGCTAAAGTAGATGATCAAGTGATTGAAAACATCTCTTCATCAAAGATCCAAAATATATCTGATATAGAAGCTATTCGTAATAAAGCGACTTCAGAAATTATTGGAGAAGCTGTTCGCAAAGAAACCTTGAAAGTCATTATGAAGACCGTTGAGACACGTGGCTTCATCGTGGATAAGAAGAATATTAAAATAGACCGTGAGAAGAACGAAGTTAGATTTATTGCTCAAAAGGTCAGTGGAGAAAGAGCAGAGTTCCGTATTTATCTAGATGGCAAATTTATCTACAAGTTTGATGGTTATGAAGGTCAAGCATGTCAAAAAGACATTGAGCCTTTCATGAAAGATTTAGCGGATATTTATGACATTAAAGTGGTTAAACAAGTCGATAATTGGAGTAATCCAGATAAAAATCAGTCGATGAAGTATCAAACAATTAATAAAAATAAAGGAACGAATTAGGAGGGGTAATATGTCAATACAAACAAGTTTTAATCGTATCAAACGAGAAACCGGTATTAAGCGAGCTGTTATTATTGAAGGTAATGTCGGAGATGTATTTTTAAATGACAAAAAACGCATTGTCACTCTAAAAGAGTATTTAATGGATATGCTTAAAGATATGGCATATGAAGATGTTATCTATTGGGATAGAGTTGATGGTGTCGATGGCGATCTAACAAAACTTGATCTTATTGATGATGTTGAAGTTAAAGGCGATACATATGAATTTGAAGATGATGAGAAAGATAAAAAAACAGGTTCTGGTTTGTTTAAAAAGCCTGCTGAAATCTTTAATCTTGTCTTCAAAAATATGATTAATCCTAAAAGAAAAGTTGCTTTTGTACTCAATTGGGCAGACTATCTATTTGGCAATGGGAATCAATTGATGGATGATGAAAGAGAGTATTTAACATTATTAGGCAAAGCAATTAAAGACCGTAAAGTTGATTATCTCTCTGAAGATACCAATGGTAGTGTTGTTATTTTGATTGCCAACAAAATTTCAATGTTTCCAATCTCTTTTTACCAATCAAACCCTGAAGTTACAACGATCACATTACAAAAACCTGATCGCATTGAGCGTGAAGCCATGTTATCGAAAATTGAAACTGCTTTTGATGTGAAACTAAAACCAGGTGAAACACTTTTAAACTGTGAAAAGAAAAGCGAATACATCGATATGCTAGATGATTTTACTAACCGTGAAATCATTCAGTTATCGAAACTATCTCGAAAAGAAGGGAAAATGACTTTTAATAAACTCTATTATCTTTTTAAGTACGGTGAAAAAGATAATCCTTGGGAAAAACTTGACTATAACGATGTTAAAAATATTAAGAAGAAATTGTCTGAACGTGTTGTCGGTCAAGATGAAGCGATTGATAAGATCGAAAAGATTATTGTAAAAGCATATATGGGATTAACGGGATTGCATAAATCATCTAGCAGAGCAATGCCAAAAGGTGTCTTATTCTTTGTAGGTCCAACAGGTGTTGGTAAAACAGAACTTTCGAAAACACTTGCTCAGTTTCTATTTGGAGATGATCAAGCGTGCATTCGATTCGATATGAGTGAGTATGGTACCGATAACTCTGATCAAAAGTTAATTGGAGCACCTCCTGGATATGTTGGATATGAAGAAGGTGGTAGATTAACCAATGCTATTAAAGAGAAACCATTTAGTGTTATTCTTTTTGATGAAATTGAAAAAGCAGCAAAACCTAACCCTAGAATATTAGATATATTCTTGCAAATACTAGAAGATGGACGATTGACTGATAGTAAAGGTGAAACCGTATACTTCAGTGAAAGCATCATCATATTTACCTCAAACCTTGGTGCAAGCGAAGTCAAACCTTCTTCAAACCATGATGAAGTAGCAAAAGAGTTTATCAATATTGTTAAGAACTATTTTGATAATGAAATTAAGCGTCCTGAACTCTTAGGTCGTATTGGCTACAACAATATAGTGCCATTTAACTTCATTCAAGATAAAGAATTCATGGTGAAGATTGCACGCTCTAAGCTTAGACCAATCCAAATGGGTATTTTAGAAAAATATCGCATTGATTTAGTATTTGAAGATGAATTGAAGTTTGTCAATTATATTTTAAGTGATGCAGATATTACCAAAGGTGGTCGTGACATTTTAAATGCTATTAATGATAAGTTGTTAGACGAGCTTGCGATGTATCTATTCAAAAACAAACAAGAACTAGCCGCTCTTAAAGGTCAATCAATACTAGTTAAGACAAATAACAAAGGATTGGAATTTAGTTTTGAAGTCGAGTAAGGTGTTATTGAATAGTGTCCTAATCAACTTATGTACAGATGCAGAAGGTCCTCATAAACGATTGGCCATTTGGTTTCAAGGTTGCACGATAGGGTGTCAAGGATGTTGTAATCCTGAGTTGCAAGAGATGAAACAGGCTCACATCATGTCGTTACAAGAAATCATTGATATTGCACAGAAATCTAAAGAAGAAAATGCTATGGAAGGAGTAACGTTTTTAGGTGGAGAACCAACTCTTCAAAAACATTTAGCTGAACTGTCGAATGAACTCCACAATGTTGATTTAGGAGTAATTTTGTTCACTGGCTATAAGATAAA
>JBAYMP010000157.1:0-3125 GCA_041663505.1 Bacteroidales bacterium
AGGAAGTATTGGTGATACAGGAAACAGGTGGGCTGAAATATACAGAACAGTACAAAAATCTTACTAAGGAGTTATACTTGAACTTCTGACTGCGGCACAGAATTGCGGATTATCGTCCGCCTCCTCTGAGCTGGTGAATCATATTAATTCTGAAGTCCTCTTCTGCCTTGTAAAGTTTTGCAACTTTTTCTACAGAGAGTACTTTTAAAAACTGATCGTAATACTTTCTTTGAATAGCTCCTTCAATAGCAAAACTGTTCACATAAATTTCCATCATTCTCTTGAGTTCGCTCTCAGTTGCGGGTTTCTCGCTATTTAATAATTTGCCTATTACTTTCAGGCTCCCTTGAATTTTCTTGTGTGCTATCTCCCTTTCTCTCCAATAATTGTTGTAAATGGGCCAAAAAACTTCGGCTTCCTGAGGGGTCAACTCCAACGCTGTGGTAAAAAATGCAATTTTTGCACTTTGAACCTGTTCATATCGTTGATTTCCTTTCTGTGGAATGTTTGTGAAAAGTTCCTGTGCATATACTCCACTAACGAAACACAAAACGATAATTGATAGTATTGTCTTCTTCATAATAGCAGTAATTTATTCAAGTGATGCCAAATATACAATACCTGCATCGGTATTAAGATACTCAATTATCTGGCCCGGGTCTATCTCCTTTTTCTTTGTTAGAGAGTCTGTCTCTTCGTCAAAAAAGTCGATAAAGGAAGTTTCTAAATGGTTCTCTTCGATAGATTGAGTATTTGCTACCACAGTCTGGGATCCACTCTCGATAGTGGAGGGCGAAAATAGTTGCATTGCTCCGTATCCCATAAGGAATATTATTGCAAATGTTGATACGAGTGCCAGTTGCGGTTTAATCAATGACCACACGCCCACTTTGGAATCCTTATGTGAGATTCTTTCGGAAATGGAACACTGAAAAGAGCGAAAGTACCCTTCAGGAACTGTGTAGGGGTTCTCTCTTAAATGTGGCTGGTCTATGTTAAATTTTTCTTTCATACATCTTTGACTATATAAAATTAAAAAGGATTAAATTAATTCCTGCAAAGATTCTTGAATTTTTTGAGTTGCGTGGTGATAGGATGCTTTTAAAGCACCTACAGAAGTACCAAGAATCTCAGATATTTCCTCATATTTCATTTCGTCGAAATAACGCATATTAAATACTATTCTCTGTTTTTTAGGAAGCTTCAGGATTGCTTTGTGAAGTGCCTTCTGAGTTGCGTCTCCGTCAAAATAAAGATCGGATTCCAGTACATTTTCCAACTTCTTGGAATAATCTGTCAGTGACAAAAATGACCTTACCTGTTTTCTTTTGAGGAAAGTGAGTACCTCATTAGTGGCAATTCTGTATAACCAGGTAAAAAGCTTAGACTCCTCCCTAAATTCAGGAAGAGCATTCCAGGCTTTAATAAAAGTATTTTGTAAAAGATCGTTTGCATCGTCGTGGGATGCAACCATCTTGCGGATGTGCCAATACAGACGTTCGCTGTATTTGCCGACAATAAGGTTGAAAGCATATCGTTCCTTTCCCTCTTCCTTGTATAGTGCCAAGAGATCCTTATCGTCCATCTTTTAAGTTACATAAATTATTTTCTTAATATCACCCTTTTGACAGCCTCTGCAATGTTGTAAGAATCGAGTTTGTACTCCTTAAGGAGCTCACTTGGAGTACCGCTTTGCCCAAACATATTGTCAACAGCAACAAACTCGACAGGACTCGGTAACTCTCTTACAAGAAATCCGGAAATTAACTCTCCCATTCCTCCGGCAATCAAGTGCTCCTCTGCACAAACCACCGCTCCGGTTTTTGTCACAGACTCTATGACTGCTTTCGTGTCTAATGGTTTAATTGTATGTATGTCTATCAACTCGACCAATATCCCAATTTTTTCCAATTCCTGAGCTGCAACAATAGATTCCCATACCAAATGGCCGGTAGCAAATACTGTTACATCTTTTCCTTCAATTAGTCTCAAAGCTTTGCCGATCTCAAATTTTTGATCTGCAGGGGTAAAGTTTGGAACCGAAGGGCGGCCGAACCTCAAATAAACCGGGCCATGAAAATCTGCTATTGCTATTGTCGCAGCTTTGGTCTGGTTATAGTCGCAAGGATTAATGACCGTCATTCCGGGTAACATTCTCATCAGCCCGATATCTTCCATTATCTGATGAGTTGCGCCATCCTCTCCAAGTGTAACACCTGCGTGTGATGCGCATATCTTTACATTTGTATTTGAATATGCGACAACTTGCCTTACCTGGTCATATACCCTGCCGGTTAGAAAATTGGCAAATGATCCAGCAAAAGGAATTTTGCCGGAAAGCGCTAGCCCTGATGCAGTTCCTATCATATTTGCCTCGGCAATTCCGCACTGTATGAACCTTTCGGGAAACTCCGCCGCAAAGGCATCCATTTTCAAAGAGCCGGTAAGGTCTGCACAGAGGGCGACTATATCCGGGTTGTTTCTGCCGGCTTCTAAAAGCCCTGCACCAAAACCAGATCTCGTATCTTTACTCCCTGTATTTATAAATATCTCTTTCATAACTAATGGTTTTAAGTTTTAGAAATCGCCAAGAGTCTCTTTCAACTGACTCAGGGCCTTTTCTGTCTGCTCATTATTTGGTGCTTTCCCGTGCCAGAGATGTGTCCCCTGCATAAAATCTACACCTTTGCCCATCTCGGTCTTCATCAGAAGCATTTTGGGCTTTCCGTTTTCACTTCTCTCTTTTGCCCACTTGAACGAATTCAGAATAGACTCCATATTATGACCATCCACAACCATACAATCCCATCCGAAAGAACTCCATTTAGACTGTAAATCTCCAAAATTCAGAATTGAACTTACAGGACCGTCAATCTGTTGCCCGTTCCAGTCTGTCATTGCAATAAGGTTATCCAGCTTCTGTTGTGCGGCAAATAGAGCTGTCTCCCAAATTTGCCCCTCTTCACTCTCACCGTCGCCAATAAGAGCATATACAAAATTTTTATCTCTGTTGAGCCTTTTTGCTACTGCTGCGCCGCCTGCAACCGAGAGCCCCTGGCCCAAAGAACCGGATGCCACATGAATCCCTGGCAAACCCCTTTCTACTGATGGGTGGCCCTGAAGCC
>JBAYMP010000158.1:0-3081 GCA_041663505.1 Bacteroidales bacterium
ATACATACTTATATATTATTGATGTAACTAATGAGGATCCATTTATTGCCAATGATGATGGAGGAGTAGGACTGTATTCAAAAATCACAACTACTCTGGAAAGTGGACATACGTATTTGATTATTGTTGCTGCGTATAATATAACAACACAAAGTGGTCAATTTAATCTTACTATTAAGAAAGATTAAAACAACAACACCTATTTTTGATTTTTGATTTTGTCCTCTATAATATCCTTGGTTCCTGTATAACACATTAAAAGAAACTTCACATGATTATGAGGAAAATCACAATACACTCTCAAGAGCCTAATAAGGTTATATCGTGCTTTAAGCTTATTGACAAAATTAGATAGTGTTGATTTATCGTGAAGTACTGGTTATAAGTAAACCATAAGTAATAAGAATTCGGAGATTGATATGATTTCCTTAAAGTATACACTACAATTAATTATGGTTGTAGAAGTTTACAGAGAGGGGATTTTCGTATACTTACAACTTTTTGAAGTCGAGTAATATCGAGCTAAACAGCAGATGTTTAGAAAAACTGCTCGATTTACAAAACGACTTCTTATGGAAATGTTTGGGAAACTACTCTGTTTTTTTGTCGAACACATCCCCCGAATATAAAAACCTGAAAACTGTTGATATGATTGATGTTGGTATCGAGAACATTCAGGAAATTGTAGAGCTCAGTCCAAGTTTGAACATACTTGAAATATTTGATGATGTGGATTATTTTTGCCATATCACTAGATATCTGTTTTCTTTACATGCGATTCTCGACAAGTTAAGCTTGACTGACAAGTATCAAACCAAATACATGAGTGTCCTCAGCATCATTTTTAGGGTAATCAAAAACGCCTCAAGCAACGAAAATGCGACGAGGTTTTCCTATATAACTCTGAATGCGATGTTAACGAATACATTATCAAGTGAGGAAATGTGATTTATAGACGCACTTCGTGACGGTATTTATTTGGGTGAGTTTTATATATATGATGACACTTTCGAATTCATGATTTTTTCGTCCATATACCTATATTTTTTGGCTCGACAAGAGACGTACGTATCCAACGCATTCAAGGTCCAAATAGAGCAATTCATTTCCAAAACAGTTGAAACTTCAAATTATGAAGGTAATAGTTGGAAACAGGTGCTTAATCAAAAATTAGAACACTTAAAGGGAGATGAGGCATGTACCTTACTTGAGAAACTTCTGGCCATTTATGATTGCATCGGTATTTAGAGATTTTAAGAACAATCAATTAAAGACTAGTATTTCTACCGAGATTGAGAAACATAAAAAAACGATGGATGAGTTGGAACAATTCAAAAGTATTATGTTAGCTGGATTTAGTAAGGCGGTTGACAATTTCCCGTGCATTGATTCCACAATTGATTTGAAAGATGCATCAATAAAATATTTTGGTATTCTCTTCGATACTCGGTGGAGTGAAGATCTCGTGAAATCATATGCAGAAAAAATGCCGGATTACTTAAGGCAGTTACTATACAGTGATTTCAAAGAAAATGCTGATGTTACTTCAGTGCAAAAGCACATAGAGCGCTACATTGTTAGTGTGCTTACTGAATTATTAAGTTTCAAGCCTACATCAAAAATAGGCTATATTTATGAGCAAAACACGAGTGACGAAGAAGATTAACTTCTAGAAGAGATCAACCGAATTCCGAGTATTGACAACCTTTGGTTACCACGCGATCTATTCTTGAGAGGAAATGCAATAAAAGTAAATATAGCATATTTGGGCGACGAAAGTTTTGTAAGAAGGCTGACAGATGATGAAGTCAATGGCATCGTTGATCGAGATTATAAACTTGTTAATGGCTTCTGCAAATATGTTGAAGGTGCGAATGGTGACAGCAGTATCCCGCTAAACAGAGACGAAATTGTTGAAATCGTAGCAAAGAAATTTTTCTACGCTCGGATTGTCTTCAAGTTCAAATCGGTTTAGTTGAACGATGATATAAAATATGTTACAAAAAAATCGTGATTTGTTTTTCTAAAACCATGATGCTGAAATGGGGAAAACAAACCCGAGCAGATGCAGATTATTTGGTTTAGCATCTGACCCACGAATATGTTCTTTCACAAAAGACAACGATAATTCGGGAATGCATAATGTCCGAAAGCATGTTCTTATGCAGTTAAAATTTTGATTAGTGGCCACAATCTTTAAGTCGTAGAAGGGAATGCCTTATGAAAATAAAATGTTCCAATTGTGGAAACCAGATTGATTTCGATAGTATATTCTGTAAATTTTGTGGAGAAAAGATAATTACTCCGAACGTGGTGAACACACCCGAAGAAAAACAATTGAAGGCTATTTTTAGTGCAGTCTATAATTCCTTGCTTAAATATAGTGATTATTCAAAAGATGAGTTCGATAAGGAGTTTGATTCTTTCAAGCGCTTTGAAAATAGAGTATTGACAGATGACCAGTATTATCAGCTATTGGTAGACGTCATGTTTTACTCTGGCTTTAAAGCGTCAACGGTGACAAAGCATCGTGATCAAATCCATCTCCACTTTCCAAACATCGAGACGGTCACTCATTACACTCAAAAAGATATTGATTTGATTGCTAACGACCCGATGATGATTAAGCATAACTTAAAGATTGAAGGGTGTATCAACAATGCAAAGCATTTCAAACGCATTATTATTAATCATGGGTCTTTTGCGAAGTACATTCAATCCTTTGGAGACCTGACCAGCGAAACATCGTTACAAAAGTTGAAATCGGAATTGAAGAACACCTTCGCATATCTTGGCGACAAAACAGTTAATCACTTCATGATGGACATAGGCCTCAACGTATTAAAACCCGATCGTGTTCTTTTGCGTATCTTTTCAAGACTTGGCCTGATTACTGACGAAACCGATATGCAGGGAGCTATCAAAGCTGGGCGATCATTTAGCGATGCGACGGGTTTTCCAATTCGATATATCGATGTGATTTTCGTTCTTTATGGCCAACTTGATCAGAATAAAATAACGAGTATTTGTACCGAAAATGGATAATCCGACGCAGTTGAGCCGCCAGACCGACGAAAGTGA
>JBAYMP010000159.1:0-3079 GCA_041663505.1 Bacteroidales bacterium
CAGAATGAAGTCTGGTGAAGCAAAGGTGTCTCGTAAAGATTCCGGGTGCTTTTCCGATCGATCTGTATATCCATCGCCTCCCTCGTGGGCCCCATCTGGGCTGGAACACCATGGCCGTTTTCAGGTGGTCATTGGCTCCCACAAACATGATGATGATAGCATGGAAAAGGCTTGTCTGCCATCCCGGGTGGAGCGGACCGATGCTTTACCGGGGCACTCTTCCCCTTTCTCCTACACAAAAGGTATACTGAAACCCATTTTGCCATAACGGAGATGCATAGATGCATAGGATTGAAGTTTTACAGCATGCCCAACGGATTGTCGATCTGGAGGGTCTGATCACTATGATCCACAGCCAGATGTCCTTCATCGGATATGAGCAGACCAGGGAGCGGATTGCCGCTGAGATCGCCAATTCCATGAAAAGCGCAAGCCGTGCAGTGTTTTTTGTCGGTTACGATGAAGATGATTGCGCCATAGGATTCGCATATGGGAATATCTGCAGTGGTTTGGAGAACGAGGGTGATTACCTGTGGTTGAATGAATTGTATGTGTCCCCCACGTACCGGAACATGGGGCTGGGTTCCGAACTATTGGAATTTGTCCAGACCTGGGCTAAGGAAACGGGGTGTGTCTATATGGCTATGGTCACCCATCCCACCAATACCACCGCCCAGGAAGTCTACAGTGTCAACGGATTTGAACTCGAGAATCTGGTCTGGGTGGATAAATACCTCTGATTGGTTCAGACTTTCCCAGCCATGGCGATTTCCACAATATTGTGTACGATATGCTCAAAAGGCTCCCCGGCTTCTTTTGCCAAATGGTAGAATCCATAGAAACTGGGATTGCAATTCACCTCGAGCACCCATGGACGGCCTTGCTGGTCAATCCTGAAATCGACCCGTGCGTAACCCGATAGCCTGAAGGTTTTCCAACAGCGTTTGGCGATGGATATCAGGGAATCAACCAGGGGTTTGTCGCAGGGAGCGGCCTTGTAGGCAGCCTGGATATGGTCGTATCCAAAAGAATTCTCCAGCCATTTGGCATCATAGGTGATGATTTTGGCTTTATGGTGTTCCTCAAAGCCCTCAAACACCCATTCGTAAGGTGTCAGGATAACCGGATTCTCCAGCGAACCGTACATGCAGGCGGTGAATTCCCGTCCCTCGATGAACCGTTCGGCGAAACAGGTTTTGCCAGTGCTGGCCTGTTTGCGGTTGATTGCCGCGATAACGGTGTCCAGACAATCGGCTTGCACCAGGGAATCATCATCCAGACCTACGGAAGCATCCTCGGAAACAGGTTTGACCAGATATTGGACATTGTCGGCGCTTTCCATGGTGATTGCCTCTCCCAGACATACCCAATCGGGGGTGTCGATTCCCTGGCTGCGCAATAGACGCTTGGCAAGCATTTTGTTGGTGGTTGTATAGAGATTGTCCAGTGAGCATCCCGTGTAGGGGATGCGTAGATAATCCAGCATGCCGGGCACCAGATAAGCCAGAGTCTCTTCACCGGGAGCGGAATCGACCAGATTGAAAACCAATAGGGGTTTCTCCTGGTTCAGACGCTGGATATTGCCCAGTTCTTGGATGGAGAAGGGTAATAGACGGGTCTCATAGCCCTCACCAGAGAGGATCTCGGCTATCCATTCAGCCTGCCTGACAATATCCAGAACATCCTCGGGAGATTCCTCGTGCGCTTGGTTATGAAGAATGATTATGGTGGGTTTTTGCATGCGGTCCTTATGGGGATTCGTCACTGTCAGCAGGTACCGGGGTTTGCCAGCAGAGGACTTCCCTTATATACAGAATAGTTTTCCTTCAACCATTCTTCGAGCCAAGACACTCTTTGTCAAGAGAGCGCCATCCATTAAAGTCTCTAGGAGACCGGAAACAGCTGTTTCCACCCGGTCTTACGCGCTGTTTTCTGTAGTTCAGCCACATGCATATGTATCTGGCACATTTACCGGTCATATTTACCTGAAGAATTTGTTGCGTACTATTTTTTTCAGTGATATACTTCGTTTTGTAAAAAATTAGGTTTACTGGTAAAAAGTTATGGTTAGCGGATACATCAACACGTATGTATCGAGTAAGCAACCACGATACCTTGCATAATGGCAAGTCTAAAACAGACAGTTCTTTCTCATCATCTGTGTTGGTTTTCCCCATTCTGGAAAAGCCGCTGTCTTTTTATGGGCTGTTGGCGGTCTGGTTTTTCCACCAAAGGTGTTGCTGGGGTTTGGCCACTTAGGCTGACACATACATATCCGCGGAATGCGGGTAGCGTCATCAATCGCAGGAGGAGTGTGGACAATGAGAAAACTGGTTATCGTTTTAATCGTTCTATTGGCTGTTTTCCCTGTATTTTCAAATGGGCAGCAGGAGAAGAAAGCCGAATCGGATTTCGCGGTGGGTTTTGTATTCACCGGCCCCATAGGTGACAATGGCTGGACGCAGCAGCACAACTATGGAAGACTTGCGGTGGAGAAACAGCTTGGGGTCAGAACCCTTTACAAGGAAAATGTGCCAAACACCCAGGAATCGGCGAAAGTCATGCGTGACATGATAGCGCAGGGGGCGAAGATGATTTTCGCTACCAGTTTCGGCTATATGGACTACATGATGGAAGTAGCTGCGGAACATCCTGAGGTGAAATTCTTCCACGCCGGTGGCTATCTGCAGACCGACAACGCGATCAACTACTTTGGCCGGATGTATCAGGCCCGCTATCTCTCAGGCATAGTGGCTGGTATGAAGACCCAGACCAAGAAACTGGGTTTTGTGGCGGCTTTTGAGATTCCCGAAGTGGTGCGTGGCATCAATGCCTTCACCCTCGGAGCCAGAAGTGTCGATCCCTCCATCACCGTTGAGGTGATCTGGACCCACAACTGGAATGATCCACCGAGAGAGAAGGAAGCCGCTAACGCTCTTATCGACAATGGCTGCGATGTCATAGCCCAGCATCAGACCGCTCCCGCCAACCTGCAGGCCGCTGAAGCCCGTGGCGTGTGGGGCGTCGGTTACCATGCTGATATGAACAATGCCGCGCCTGAAGCCTGTTTGACCTCTCC
>JBAYMP010000160.1:0-3061 GCA_041663505.1 Bacteroidales bacterium
CTTCCATGTCAAATCATCCAGCTCCGACATTCCGCACCCCAGCAGTATCCCAACAACTGCCAGCAGGGCCACCATGGCCACAAGCTTTATCGCAGTCAGCGGGATACACTTTCTCGGGTTCCACAGCCGCTTGACGCTGGGGTCCGGCTGATAGACACTATTGATCCGGTCGATACTCGCTCACTCCTTTCGTTAAGGTTTTGCCTTATCTCGGCAACTCGCTCCTTGACCACCATCCTGATTACTTCCGCTGTCCAGGGGCCGGGAGGGATGGTCATTGTCCGGCACTATTGGTCTTGAAGTAGTTTCTTCCTTGCGGCTCACCTTCGCGTATAATAATGCCCTCACAACCCCTGCACGGAATCTTGTTGCCGTCTTGGCCAGCATATTTGCAATCAAAGCAGGTAGGCATTACATCTTCTTCCTCATCCCACGGCACCCACTCATACTCGTTTATGGCGTAGTCGCTCATCTCCATCCTCCTTTACCCATTAATCTGCTTATTGATCCGGTTTACGAGGGCGGTGAAGTCGGCGAAGCTTCGTTTATTAAGAGTAAATCCCTCTTTCAGTATCACTCCAGAATCATTTCCGGTATCATCTAAAATGATTTCAAGAGTATTGCCAAGAAAATTTGCCTTCTCAATCGGCCTGTACACGTCGCGGTAGGTGTACTTAATATCCAAGGTATCAACTCCTTTCCATTGCATTCCCGTCCATCATCTCATAGAACGCTCCGCAGTTGTGGCACATTACCTTAATTGCCGGTGCCTCCCCTGCCAGATAGCCGTAAGCATCAGACTCGCAGGTGGGGCAGTGGTCATAAACCTTGTGCTTGGCCTCGATAACAATCACCGGGAATGTTCCTATCGGTGTTTCAACCGGCTGTGTGCATCTCACTATGTAGTTTCTGACCGCCATCTTCTTCACTCCGTAATTGTCAAGTGTCGCGTTGATGCTCTCCATCATCTGGAGGCGTGAGATTGTTCCATCGGTGTAGCGTAAAATGAGGTCGTGGATTCTCTCCCTCGCTTCGGGAGTGGGGAAGGGTTTTAGTATGGTGGTGACCTCCTTACATGGCCCGGAGACTTAAGTTAACTGGCCCTGCTTTTCCCTGCGCCTCCTCTCCATTTGCTCGTCAAACAACCTGCTTATCGTTGCAATCATGCTGCGCGCCTCCGGGGTTAAATCCTCGGGCTTAACCCCTTTCAGTGCTGTCGGCCACCAGGTGTACGGGTTTCTGTCGGATAGGATGTTTTGGGACACGGGTTTCACCTCCCTTCTATGATTCTGTGCCGGTCTTATCCGACAACTTAGCGTTGTTATTGATGGCAAGGGAAATAATTCTGTCGGCACTGACCTTAAATAATTCAGCCAGTTTTTTGATGTACCCAGCCTTTAACCCCCGCTCTCCGCGCTCGATTGCACCATATCCCTGGGGAGTTATCTCTAGTATCTTTGCTACTTGAGCCTGAGAAAGACCCTTGGCATCCCTAAGCTCAGCGAGGGTTTTTGCTTGCTTCAATTTATTCACCGTCCCTTCTACAACACTGCGTTGTAACCATAATAACAACTATGCGTGGTCTTGTCAACAACTTTTTGTTGTCCTTGTTTATTAAAAACATATTGTTGTATACAATAGGCATGAGGTGATTTTTCTTGTTTTCAGAGAGACTGAAACAACTCAGGGAAGAACGTAAAATGTCACAGGCAGAGCTTGGTAAAATACTTAACATAACCCAACAAACGGTGAATCATTATGAAACCGGAAAAAGAAAACCGGACCAAGACATGCTCGCAAACATTGCTAATTATTTTAACGTTTCTATAGATTGGATCATTGGCCGCAGCCCCATCCGAACACTATCTATTCCAGATCCCAACATCGAAAAATTTGAGTTGCGCGAAGGAGTTAATCCAGATGAATTACCGCCAGAGAAAGTAAAGGAAATTTATGATGCTCTCGAAAATCTGCAAAATGGTATTGATGCGCTAAAAAAAAGTTTGTCTAAGCGTGTCAACGATTAATATGGTCATATGTGGCTTTTAGCCCTACAAACCCCCTTGAATTTAGCGTATTATAATTGTACAATGTTTCCATTATGGGGAGAACATATGTACGATAGGGGGTAGATCATCATGACGTGGCTGTATATACGGCTACCTGCGGAAATCGGCGTTGTAAACCTTAAGTGCGGAGACATTTTAAAGGTGGTAAACTCAGAGGATTGTCCAGGGTATAGTAAAAGGCCCTGTGTAAAGGCAGGGCCGTGTTGTCTCGGGACAAGCACAACCTGTAAACAGAACAATTGTCCGAACAATCAGAAATAAAAGATGAGTCGGTTTGGAGCTACCGCCGACTTAAATAAAACCCTCCCGTCCAACCCGGTCTCCTGGACGTAAAGGGTGAGAGGCAAAAGCAAAAGGACCCCGGGGATTTCGGGGTCTTTTTGTATAAAATGCAATAAATAGGTAAACTGGGAAAAGCAAAGGTAATACATTGATATGAGGAAATTTATAACCACACATATTAAAGTAATCTTTTCAACTGAGTTTATATTCGTTTTGTTTTTATTTTCCGGAAGGTACAAAGCGCTTTTAGGTTTTATACCGATTGATATAACGCTTTTATTAATGATAATTACATTTGCCCTTTTGATAACTAAACATCTAAAAACACTTGTAATACAAAAATATGTTTTATATTTGACTTTACTATTTGCAATTCTATCTACTTATGTATTTGCCAGTAGTGTTTACTCTTATTCGGAAGTGCAAGCCCACGAAAAGACATTTAGGTTTATATTTGTTACTGGATGGGCATTTATAGGAACATTATTAATCATTAAGAACAATGAAAGTATCTATAAATTTTTAACGTCCATCACATTAATTGCTTTTATCATGACAATTTCAACGATCTATAATTTTATGTTTTTTAATACAGGAAGTTTTATAACAGGACTGGGTACAAACTATTTAGGAACAGCGACAACAATTAGTTTAGGGATTTTAATTATATACTCAGCATTTTTGTTGAAAAAAGAAACAAAAAAAGTTAA
>JBAYMP010000161.1:0-3047 GCA_041663505.1 Bacteroidales bacterium
ACAAGAATAAAAATTTTATTGTTAATAAATCAAACGGCATTCCAATTATTCGTGGCAAAGATATTCAACGTTATTATATTAGAGAGCCAAAAATCTTTGTTGACAAAAAATTAGAAAACAAAAATTCTCTTTTCGGATTATTAAAAGAAAATCTTTCTGATTTTGAAATTGAGAGATTAGAAAATCAGAATTTAGAGGGAGTTTATGTCAGCCAAAAACGCCAGAGGTATTATCCGCAGGTTAAATTGGCTTCAGGGGTGTTGGGATTTGTTGATACCAATGGCGAAGGCCAGTACGGACTAGAGAGTTATTATGACAATGAGTTAAAACAGCAATTAAATGGAAATATCGGATCCGATCTTGAGTTGACGATTGATTACAATATTCAATTTATGTCAGAGAAACTGCTAAAAAACGCGGTTGAAGGATTAGAAGCTGAAGGCGGGCAAATTATTGTGGCTGATCCAATTTCGGGAGCGATAATCGCTTTGGCTGATTATCCAAATTTTGATCCTAATAACTATTCAGACTACGCCAAGGATGAGAATATGATTATTTTTCAAAATTCTGCGACTCAAAAAACTTATGAGCCGGGCTCGGCTTTTAAGCCTATTACTATGGCCATTGCTATAGAGGAAGGCAAGATTACTCCTCAGACAACTTATCGTGATTCCGGCGTAGTAAAAATTGGCGGCTATGATATATATAATTATGCTCAAAGGATTTATCCGGGCGACATAACTATGACGCAGGTTATTGAAAAATCAATCAATACCGGGATAGTTTTTGTCGAGCAACAAATTCCACACAGTATTTTCTTGGATTATTTGGATAAGTTTGGTTTTTTTGAAAAAACCGGCGTAGATTTACCCGAAGTTTTTTCGGAAAATGAGGAGTTAAAAAAAGGCTATGAAATCAATTTTGCCACCGCTTCATTCGGCCAAGGGATTGAAATCACGCCATTGCAGTTAGTTCGCGTTTTTTGCGGGCTGGCCAATGGCGGAAAAATGCCCAAGCTTTATTTAGTTGCAAAAAGAAAAGAGAACGGAAAAACTATTGAAACTCAGCCGGAATTTTCCAATCAGATTATTTCTGAAAAAACTGCATCACAGACAATTTCAATGATGGTTTCTGCGGTTGAAAATGGTTATAGTCAGGCGGCAAAAATCCCCGGTTATTATATAGGCGGTAAAACAGGAACAGCTCAAGTCGCCGAAGGCGGCGGATATTCTGCCGAAAAAACAATACAAAGCTTTATCGGACTTGGTCCAGCTTTTTCGCCAAAGTTTGTCATTTTAGTAAAACTAGACAATCCAAAAGCCAAAACCGCTGAATATTCGGCGTTGCCTGTTTTTCATGATTTAGCAAAATATATAATAAATTTATGGCAGCTGACTCCTGATTATAAAATATGAAATTTTTTAACGATCTGTTTTTTTGTTTAAATAAGCCAAAAGTGATTATTATTACTGGAAAGAATAAAGGAATTACCAAGACGGCTGTTTTTGAAGTTTTAAAATCTCATTTTAAGCTTGGAAAAGAAATTTTGATTTTTGAAGCCGGAGCAGAAGATAAAGAAAAAATAAAATTTTTAGTTAATAATTCTTCTTTTCCTATATTATTAACCGACGAGGTGGCTATTGCTAAAATTTTGCCAGAAAAAGGCTGTGTTATTTTTAATTCAGACGAGGAAAATAATCACTTATTAAAAAATGAAATTTTGGCCAGTATTTTTAGTTTTGGATCAGGAGAAGGAGCTGATTTATTTGTCAGCGATATTGTGGCAAATGGCGAGACAAATTTTAAAATAAATTATTTAGGAAGCTCTGTCCCTGTCTGGCTTTCGGGAAAATTGGACAAAGAAAAAATTTATGCGGTTTTGGCGGCGATCGCTTGCGGAATAAAGCTAAAGCTTAATTTAGTCCAAATTTCCCAGGCTCTAAAGAGCCTTAAGGATATTGACAAAAGCTAAAAAACTGCTAACATTGACTAGGAATTATGAATACTGCGAATTTACATATAGGCTTTTGGCAAATTAAATTCATCGGTCTCAAGACCAGCTGAGTTTTCTTGCGGGGAAAAAAGAAGATTCAGCTGGTCTCCCAAGACCAGTTTTTATTTGCACATTAAAAATAAAATAAATATAGTCACAAAAGGAGGAATATATGTTAGAGAGCGATCGGTTGGTAAAACTGACAAGAGGGAAAGATGTATATATTGGCCAAATTTTTTCAACTAAAGGAAATAACGATAAATTTCTCGGCGTGATTGTCAGTGAGGAAAAACTCCTAAGTTTTGCAAGTAAAGTGTTTCCTAATGATAAAATTACGAAAAGTTGCACTGAGGAGGAAGTAAAAAAATTTTACGAAGCAAAAAATCTGTTGAAAGAGATTTCATTGGGATCCTTGTCTTGTGCAACCGCTAATCTAGCTAATTGCTAGGAAACAACCTCGGTCTTTGATAGATCGGGGTTTTTATTTTAGTTAAAAAACTTTAAAATATTATAGATTCTGTTATAATTTAAAAAGTGCAATTTTGGCCTCCAGCTGAGCTGGAGATTAGCCACGCTGAGCGTGGCCCCATCGTCTAGCCTGGTTTAGGACATGAGATTCTCATTCTTAGAACAGCGGTTCAAATCCGCTTGGGGCCGCTATGATTTTACATATTTTAATTTTACTCGGGTCATTTATCCTCCTGGCTATTTCCGGTAAATGGATGATTGACGCTATGTCCAGGATTGGTGTTTGCCTTAAATTAAAAGAATTTGTCTTGGCTTTTTTTGTTGTAGGTATCGGCGCTACTATACCTAATTTGATAATAGGCGTTTTCTCAGCGGTAAAGGGAATACCGGAACTTTCTTTTGGCGACGTGATCGGATCTAATATTTTTGATATTTCCATTGTGATTGGTTTAGCGGCATTGATTTCTCGCAGCGGACTTTCTTCAAACAGCCGAACAGTTCAAGGAAGTGCAATCTTTATGATGATTATTGCTCTTTTGCCTATGGCCTTGATTCTTGATAGCGAATTATCCAGACTAGACGGAGT
>JBAYMP010000162.1:0-3030 GCA_041663505.1 Bacteroidales bacterium
AAAAGGGGGCACGGTGGCGATTCCTGGAGGGTTTGGAACAGGCAAGACCATGACCCAGCATTCAATCGCACGCTGGTGTGATGCCGATATCATCGTGTATATCGGTTGTGGCGAACGTGGTAATGAAATGACCGACGTGTTGCGGGAATTTCCCCATCTGATCGATCCCAGGACAGGGCGCTCGTTGATGGAACGGACGATTCTAATCGCAAATACTTCCAATATGCCGGTATCGGCGCGTGAAGCCAGTATCTATACCGGTATAACCATGGCTGAATACTATCGTGACCAAGGCTTCCACGTGGCGATCATGGCGGATTCGACTTCCCGCTGGGCGGAAGCCTTGCGCGAGCTTTCCGGCCGTATGGAAGAAATGCCTGCTGAAGAAGGTTTTCCGGCTTATCTGCCCACCCGTATCGCTGAATTCTACGAACGGGCTGGTTATATGGTGTCGCTCAACGGTGCCGAGGGTTCGGTAACGGTTATCGGGGCGGTCTCGCCTCCAGGCGGGGATTTCTCCGAACCGGTCACCCAGCATACCCGGCGGTTTGTACGCTGTTTCTGGGGGTTGGACCGCTCCTTAGCCAGTGCCAGGCATTATCCTGCTATAAGCTGGCTTGATTCCTATAGTGAATATGTGGGAGAGGTCTCGGCTTGGTGGGACAAGAAGAGCGATGGGGATTGGCTGAAGAACCGCACTGAGATCATGGATTTGCTCCAGCGTGAAGTCAGGCTTCAGCAGATTGTGAAGCTGGTAGGTCCGGATGCGCTTCCGGATAGCCAGAATTTCATTCTCGAAGTCTGCTCTGTGTTCAAGACCGCTTTTCTCCAACAGAACGCCTTCGATGATGTTGACCGGTATTCTTCGGTTGAAAAACAGATCCGCATGCTCCAGATTATCCTCACATACTGGCATCTTGGCTCCGAAGCGATCCAGAAAGGCGTCACCATGGTCAAGATCAGACGTTTGAAAATCGTTCAGGAGATCACCCGTATGCGCCTGACCGTGTCCAATGAGAATCTGGATGAGCTTGATCGGCTTGCTCTGCGTCTTGAACGCTCATTGTCACAGCTTGGAGGTATCTATGAAGAAAACTAATCCTCTAGTGGGACTTGACAGGAAGCTGGTCAGCGGCCGTGAATACGTTGGCGCGAGTAAGATAGATGGACCTCTGGTATTCATGCGCAATACCCACCCCGTAGGGTATGGGGAGTTGGTGGAATGTCTGGACAGTGCTGGTAACCGGCGTACCGGGCAGGTTCTTGATACCAGTGACGAAGTGGTGGTTGTCCAGCTATTCGAGGGAACCTCCGGGCTCACTCTTCCTGGAACACGCATGCGGTTTATGGGGGAACCTCTCACACTGGATGTTTCCGAACAGATGCTTGGCCGGGTTCTCAATGGTCTTGGCCATCCCCGTGATGGAGCGGTAGCCCCCAAAGGGGAAGCCCAACAGGATGTGAATGGTTTGCCGATCAATCCCACTGCGCGTGAGTATCCACGGGATTTCATACAGACAGGCATTTCCGTTATCGATGGTCTGACCACTTTGATCCAAGGGCAGAAGCTGCCGATTTTCAGCGGGAACGGTCTTCCCCACAACCAGCTTGCCGCCCAGATCGCCCGTCAGGCGAAAGTCCGGGGTGGGAAAAGCGATTTTGCGATTGTTTTCGCGGCCATGGGTGTTAAATACGATGTAGCCCGGTTTTTTATCGATAGCTTTGAGGAAACAGGAGTGTTGGACAATGTGGCCTTGTTCCTTTCTCTTGCCGATGATCCTTCCATTGAGCGGACCATCACCCCGCGTACCGCATTGACACTGGCTGAGCATCTTGCCTTTGATAAAGGCAAGCAAGTGCTGGTAATCATGACCGATATGACCAACTATTGTGAATCCCTCCGCGAGATCTCCACGTTGCGGGGAGAAATCCCCTCACGCAAAGGATATCCTGGGTATCTGTATTCCAATCTGGCTGAGTTGTATGAACGGTCTGGCAAAATCATGGGACGGGATGGTTCGATCACCCAACTGCCCATTCTCACCATGCCCAATGATGATATCGGCCATCCGATTCCCGACCTCACCGGTTATATCACCGAAGGTCAGATTGTTTTCGACCGCGAGATGTACGGGCGTGGCATATATCCACCAATCAATGGACTGCCTTCGCTCTCCCGGCTGATGAAGGACGGTATTGGCGAGGGAATGACCCGTGCTGACCATCCCCACCTGTCCAACCAATTGTTCGCTTCATACAGCCATGTAAAGGATGTGCGCAACCTGGCGTCGGTTATCGGCGAGGAGGAACTCACCGCCCTTGACCACCAGTATCTGGAATTCGGAGAATTCTTCGAGAAGAAATTTGTTTCGCAATCATTTACCGAGGATCGTTCCATTGAGCAAACCCTTGATCTGGGTTGGAAAGCCCTATCATTGCTGCCGACTGAAGAACTCCAGCGGGTGACCGACGAGGAGATCGAGGAGCATTACCAGAGCTGATATGAAACAGAATATCGCCCCTACCAGAAGCAATCTTATCAAGCTCAACGACGAATTGAAATTCGCCACGTTGGGGCATGATCTTCTGGATCAGAAACGTAGTATACTTGTGGTGGAGTTGCTTACCCTGGTTGACCAGGCTGTCGATTATCAAAGCCGGGTGGACAAGGCCCTGCAGAAGGCCGGGACATCCATGAAGCATACTGTAATGGAGATGGGCCGGTTGAAAGTGGCCAATCTTTCGGGATCTGTCACCATACGCAGCTCTATCGAACTCAAGGAGCGCAAGGTGATGGGAGTCCGCCTGCCCAGGGTAGAGACCTCCTTCACCGAAGGTGGCCCGTATTTCAGCCCAGAAGGGACAACCCTTTCGGTTGAGGAAACCTTGAGGGGCTACCGCGACGCATTGGAACTGATGGGACGTCTGGCTGAATTGAAAGTATCGATCATGCGACTGGCCCGGGAAGTGAAGAAGACCATCCGCAAAGTGAACGCGCTGGAGAAGATTGTGATTCCTGATCTTAAGGAA
>JBAYMP010000163.1:0-3029 GCA_041663505.1 Bacteroidales bacterium
AAGAGATCAATGGATCTAGCTTTAATCAAAGAAATATGCATTCATCCAGATAGAATTGACAAACATGCATTTTGAAGCAATCGAGTTGATTCTCTAGGATCCTTCATCAGTTTGGGACACGCTGAACTCATGAACCCGCTTGGCTACGCCTTTTACCGATGAATACATACTTTGGGCAGTCTAGAACTTTGTGAACCATCGATTAATTTTAAAAAACGCTTGACATGGCATGTTCATTAAAATGGTGGCTCTCACCTCCGGATTGGTGGTTCTCCAAAATCGGAATGGTGGCCCTCGTTTGTCGGACTGGTGGCTCAAAGTGCATCGGAATGTCCACTTATTTGGGGAAATGCTTTTTTTAATATTTTTATGGTTGATTGATACATATACTTAGGATAAATACTTTTACCAGGAAAAAAATATCTCTTTAATTTGAATAGGAACTTTAAGTACGCGATAACATGCTTTTGCTTAATCTATTATTAGAATTCTTTCTTAGTATAACGCGTTTAACGATAAGTGATAAAATCAATTCTTGGCTCAGTTAATGTTTCATCTATTGATGTACCAAAGATCATTTTAGTATCTTTTATTATCAACTTATCTTTAACAATATTACAGATTTCATTGAGACTTTGTAAAGGTAAATCTCCATTTGTCCAAACATAGACAATAACTTTTTCATAGTCTAGTTTTTCTTCATATAGTTTATTCAGATCATTCAGATTTAGTGAATATATCTTATGTATTTGACTAAATGGTTTAACATCCGTTAGGGTGATATCGATTAACCCTTTATTATGTAAGATTTGATCTATGACTTCGAATAGATGTTCATCATTTACATCAGTACTGAATTGTTCCAAATAATATAAAAATGAAGTGGAATCTTTTTTTTGCTGATTAATGCAATCCAAAACCTCTACTATATAGCTATCACTATGATTTTGTAAAAGTAATCCTATTTGTTTTTGTAATGCTTTATTACTCACCGGTTTTTCAATTATATCATTCATTCATATCACCTGTTTTTGGATTTTTTACATGATTTTACTAATCTAATGAACTTAATGCTTGAATTAAATCACTAACAAACAAATATATCTTTTCGACTTGCACAAAATTGATGGTATCTATCGTATCGTTTGGACAATGCATCGTTTTTGAAAAGTCCGGCACTATTCTTGTTGGCATACTATCAGCGAATTGTTTAAACCACTCTACGTCAGGATTCGTAGAGTTTATGACGAAAAATGTAGGACATTTATAATTGATAAACGTATCGGCATCACCGGGAGGTAATCGTTTCATTATGATTGCGTGATGCTTAGTGTATACATCACTTAAATCTTCTTTCATGTGGTGTTGACTTAATAAAATATTTTCACCCATGCCACACATGTCTAAATTAATAGCGTAACTTATTTTTCCTTGGTTTAATCTCATATACTCTCTACTACCGATCCGGTGATTTTCTTCTAAATCAAAGAAAACAAACTCGATGTGTTTTTTAGTATTTTTTAGATTGATAATTAGATTCAACAAAATTGAACATCCTGCAGCATTATCATTCGCCCCAGGCGTACCTAAGGCATTATCATAATGTGCCGATAAAACTATTTTGGGGGTCTCATCATTATTAAACTCAATCATGATATTGCCGAGTGTTTGATAAGCTGGGATGCGTTGACTCACATAATCAATTTGATTATCATTAAGTACTTTTGTAATCGCATTCAATCTTTCTTTTTTATCGATTTGTGCAACATCTTGAATATAGTGTTTTATTAGATTCCCTTCTTTCTGAAGCGTAATATTCTTTTGGTGACTTCATTATAAACCAAGACTATTATATATATCAAACATTGTTTAAATATCGGAAAAACCGTTTCCGAAACATCAACGATCCATTTTGACTAAAAAAGTAGACTTTCACGTCTACTTAATCATTTTCTTTAGATTTTTCTTCTTTTCTATTTTTATTCCTTGATATCCCTTACCTAATAATTGCTGTTCTACTTCATCTATACTTAATTGATCGTATAAACCAGATAAAATAACGCCGTCTCTACCGTCTATTCTAATCTCACCATGATTATTTTCTCTTAATAACATGTTTAAATCTTCTACTGGAATCTTAAATCTTATAGCGATATACAAAAGTTCATTTCTTCGAAAATCTCGTTTTGATCTTCTATTATGTAACGTTCTTGTGGTAATGTCTAATTCTTCAGCTAAATAATCTAGATTATACGTATGATGTTTAGATTGCGAGTCTGATAGATCTTGAATATAGTTATAAGTACTAAAAATAAACCTATTCGATTCACTGATTTTAATATCAAACCCTTTGATGAGTTGTTCTATGGTTGAAAAATCTTCTTCACAGTGATAATTTATAGTATCCATTACATTTTTAAATATGTCTAAGAGATTTTCTTTTTTATATCTTGATAAATCTACAATACAATAGTTGTCCTGACCATTTTTTTCTTTCTTAATTATGATCATCACAGGTAATTTATCCACTTTATAGATGCTTTTAATCTTGTCTAAAATCGATAAAACATCATTGGGATTGTTACCTTCTTTACTGAGCTTATCACGATGTTGGACATTAGGCCATTTTTGCACCATATCCTCCGAATAATAGGTTGCAATAGTGAGATTGGATGAGGAGTCTGTATGTAATTTATAGCCATTCATAGTCATAAATTCTCTACTTTCTTCGTCACAAAAAAAATCATAAAGATAAAGAATTGTAAAATCTGTCCTAAATCCAAAATGACCATAGCGAACATCATTGGTAACATTGTTAATCTCTATAGTGTAGTTATGTCCTTTGGGGTTACCTTGATATGACCCAATAGGACTTACACTTGGATTATATTTAAGTTTTAATGTTGCAAATGATAAATTAACCATATGAATATCCTCCTTTGATATAGATTTTGTCTCATTTATTTCATCTTATCATTTTACGAAAAAATAATCAAACATTCAGTTGGATTTATGATCTATTCCGGATG
>JBAYMP010000164.1:0-3004 GCA_041663505.1 Bacteroidales bacterium
GCTTCATAGAGAATGTTATCTTCACTGATAGTTATTTTTAGTTCCCATTCTGAATTAATTCTCATGGATGCTGTATGATCATTAGTTTTTATCACGGACGGGATTTTAAGCCCCATCAAGACATCCATTTTTAATGATGCTTTGCTCACGCTTTCACCGTCCGAGATTCTACCTCATCGAGCTTTTTCTCACTATGATCTTGATTAATTACTTCTTCCGGACATTCTGCGGCTGCCAACTCATCAACATTTCTTGTATTAAAATCGCTCATTCTACCACCCGTTCATCATAAATACATTCAATCAGCCCTTTCCGAGCTCCTCTAAAAAAAGCAACTACTCCACAGTCCTTACACCAGGCGGCAAACCTCGCCAGCATGAGGTCCGGCATAAATCCGACTACAGTCAGGAGTACGTTATCCTGTCCTGTTATACCACGGCTGACGTAATTCCAAGCAGATACAATCGAATTATCATCATAATACCGTCTTGGCTCCGCATATTGACTGTCATGTTGAATAATACCAATCGTGGTAGGCATTTCGTTTAAATACACTTCTATATTTTTAATCATCATCTCACCTTTCAAAACTATTTTTATGGATGTCTTGTGACATCCTAAGCACCTTACCTGAGTCGAACAGGCTATTCAGGGAATGCTCCCTCTTTAGTCCCGGCAGGCGCAATTTTGCCCCGGACCTCTCCGGGACGATTTTGGAAATAAAAAATCTGTTTTTTATTTACCCGATTGCTTTTTAGTCTGTTTTGTAATTTGACACTGATTCGATTTTGAACAAATTTTATTATGTGTTCGTCCACAAGTTTACGTTTTTCCGGTTTTCCCTGTAAAGTTTTTTACCAAGATTTATGTTTGTTGATTTTTCTGTGTCCGAGTGGTCCCGGATGCCAATCGCAGGAATCGAACCCGCGTTCCAACCTGCAAGATCAGGAAGGATGTCCATTATTGGCACTGTGGAGGAGGTTATCCCCGGTGGGAGGTAATCACCGGGGAGTGTCTGTTTATCATGAGTTGCCGTCCTCCGGGATTAAACCGGATTATAGGGGGTATTGGGGAAGAGGTGTGAGGTCTTGAGAAAAAGACCCGGCATCCCATCATAAGACGGCACTGAAGCACTTTCAAAAACACATAACGCACAACGCGGGGAACAGTGCGCATTAGTGTAGAAAGTGTTATATACTTTGTAAATTAATTATATACTGTGCTTTGGCACATTCACAGACCACAAATCGCGGGGGAAACGCTTTTTTAAAGGTCTGTGATAAATCTATTACGCAATTCCATACTCTTTTTTCTTAGACAGTATCCCTGCGCTCAATAGCGTTCTATATAGCTCACTCTTGGTTTTACATCCCATCTTCTTTTTGAGGATATTAACTTCCTCGTACATTTCAGGTTCCATTTCAAAACTTTCTTTTGGCATATCTTTTACCTTTTCATATGATGTCTGTCTTATACACATAAGAAGTATTTTATCGTATATAAAACTTCCGAAATGTTCTGATAATCAGATATAAATAGTATCAAAAGATAAGAATATATAGGATGTTTAGTAAAGGGGGTTAAAATGATATCAGAAGAGCATAAAAAACAGAAACTTTGCGTTACAGTGAGTCCTAAAGTAAAAAAAAGAGTGACTGAAGAATGGGAGTCTGAAGGATTCTCAAGCGCGTCTGATATGGTAAATACTACAATTGATCAATATTTTACAAGGGCGGATATGAAAAAAGAAAATGAGGGGCGTTAACTAACATATTGAGATAAATTCTGCTGCAATATCGATTTCTCAACATGTGAAACTTTCCTCTTTTGAGGTTTATTTTTTTATTAAATAACGATTTTGCCTGTCTCGGTATCACAGTAATTTCCTAAATCCGTCCGCGCACCCCAGCAACTTCCCTGGATAAGTTGAATTCTCTGCATACCCAGGAAGTACTGTATTGCCTGTGAGAGCATCCCAAAATATGATTTAGGGATCTGTATCAACTGAAGCTTCGGGCACTGTTCAACGAGTTTGAATACATCCTTATTTGACGGCCTGAACGCAAGATGGATACAGGTTTCATTCGGCATTAGCGTAACGATTTCTTCTCTTGAACTAACTACTCTTATTTTCATGTGGGGGAAACTCCGTATATTTTTATACGGTCAATATAATGTTACTTGTAGTATTTATTGTCTCTGTTTAAAATAGAGGAAGTGCCGTAGCATCAAGCTCTCGATAGTAATTCGAATTACAGCTTTTGTTTTTTAGTATACATTCTAATTTATTCTTTTTCACTACAGACGGAGCTTATATAGTGTGGTCTGGAATCTATATAGAAAGTTCACTCTATCAACTCCGCCAGTTATAGTTACAGCAGTTTAAAACTGTTGTACGTTTTCTTTTTTTGGACACTCCCTCAACATCCCCGGCTTATACCCGGACATCCGGCAAACTCCTTTTTTCAACTGCTCGCACCTATCACACCCGTTAGCTGAGGGTTTAAACTCAGCAGGTGGCACGAAAGGGCATGTACGAACCTCTGAAATCAATCGCTTGTAAAAAAGACAAAAACCCCGAGGTCCCTTTCTTGAGAGATGAGTGCATCCCCGGCGTTCGCATATTTTAATTGACCGCATGGCAGTCACTTTTGAAACTTATATCTTTGTGTTATTCTACCTCTTTTTCTACACACAGAACGTTTTTCACTGCCCTAATAATTTCGTCTTTTTCATAAGTCGTTAATGGCCTGGACTCATTAAGCAATTTATTGACCCTACCCTTTCCCTTTAATACAACATTACCGTTTGGATCGACATCGAAAGACTCTAAAACACAAAATAAATCATCCTTTGTGTTTAGTTTTGCAAGAGCATTACCATTTTGTTGCCGGACCGCGTGAATTACCTCCGTGGATGTAAACAGTTTTGTAAGCCAGATGTCTATATAACCTTTTTTGAAGAGATACCCGATAACCAAAGTAATCCCGGCTGAGACTGACCC
>JBAYMP010000165.1:0-2997 GCA_041663505.1 Bacteroidales bacterium
AATAGTCCTTGAACGATAGGCACTTCGGTTAGAGTTGCAAAGTACATAAATGCACCTACAATGGAAGCAAAGAAATTTGAGAAAACTGAATTTCCCCCAACCAACCAAGCTATCCACTCATTAGGAATTACCCCGGCAATTGCTTTGCCATCATGGGTGGAACCCAAAAGAAAACCTGCTGTTATTACCCCGAATGCCAGCAAAGGCAAGATTTGTTTTGCAAATCCCCAGGTTGAGAGAGTCCACTCCTTGTTATCTTCGTCTTTTTTGTCGAAAAGAGTAATGATGCTTAGAGAAGCAATCCCCACAATCATAGGAATAAGCGGACTAAGCTTTGCGTTCTCGATAAAATTTGTTGCAAGTACGGCAGATGCAGTTGTAACAATACCTGCTCCAACAACCCATTGCCATTTAATCTTAAGGATATATATCAGTGAGAACCCAAGAAAAAGAGAAAAAAGACCTGTTATATACCATTTGTATGCCCATATATAATACCATGCAGTAGATGTATCACCTTCGGCAGGTTTTCCCCAGTTGGCAAATACAAGAATCAGGACAAGGGTGAAGAAATGGAAAGAAGTTTTCCACATAGGTCTTTTTTCGGGTGGCAGTTCGATATTCATCTGCTCCTCTTTCTTTATCTTCTCCTCCTTACGGTATATAAAGGCCATTACCAAACCAATTACTACACTAAAAGATACGGCTCCTATTGTACGGGCAACACCCATTTCGAAACCCATTATTCTGGCAGTCAGTATAATCGCGAGAATATTTATAGCTGGTCCTGAATAAAGAAAAGCGATTGCAGGGCCCAGACCGGCACCTCTTTTATGGATGCTTGAGAACAACGGCAGAATTGTGCAGGAGCAGACAGCCAGTATGGTTCCTGAAACTGCTGCGACTGTATAGGCAAGCCATTTTTTTGCATTTGCCCCAAAATAGCGCAGGACAGAGCCCTGACTGACAAATACCGATATGACCCCTGCAATGAAGAATGCCGGAAGAAGACACAGAACAACGTGCTCTCTTGCATACCACTTTACAAGGTCCAGTGTTGCATCAATGGCAGTGGTGAATCGTGCACTTTCTATAGGTAAAAAGAAAGCCACTCCGAATATGATTGAAATCCAGATCAGGATTTTTATCTCTTTTTTATTTTCCATGAAATTATATTAAGTGTTTCGTAAAAAGACGAATTGAATTATCAAAAAAAATTAAAGTCCTAGAAGACGCGGAAGATGTAGTATATGCCCACCAGAATAAACAGAACGGCTATAACCCTGCGGAACCATTTCTCGAATGATTTAACCTTGTTATAGAATCCTCCGATTCCGGAAAGGGTGTATGCAAGTAACCATGAGACAATTATTACGGGAATTCCTGTCGCTATGGCAAAAATAAGAGGAAGGTACAGGCCGGATGCACTGCTTATGGTCATAGGAACCAACATGCCGAAATATAGAACGCCGCTGTAGGGACAGAAGGCAAGCGCGAACAGCATCCCTAGCAGAATTGCATCAAGATAGCCCCAGTTTTTTTTCTTCTCCATTCTTGAAGACATGCCGCTCATTCCCGGGAACTTAATTTTTATTACATCTAGCATGAAAAATCCAATAATGATAAGAAGTGGACCAAGGATTTTCTCTCCGTATTGTTGGAAAAAACCGGAAAATTTAAACTGATCTGCGCCAAAATAGAGTACCAGAGCAATTGCAGTATATGTTACAGCGCGACCTAGGGTATAAAAGAGTCCATTCAAGAAAACGCGGTTGCGATTGTCAAGATCCTTACTTATAAAACCTATCGCAGTAATGTTTGTTGCTAAAGGGCATGGGCTGATAGATGTCATCAAACCCAGCAACAATGCCGATATCCACGGCATTGTACTGTTTTCGAGTAAACCACTGAATAATTCCATTTCTAATTATTTTAAGAAGGCATCTACCTTTTCCTTGATAACTGATTTGAATTTTGCAGGATCTTTGCGGGCATACATAAAACCTTCGTTGGTAATATTAACAATTTGTTTGCCTTTGACAATCAAAAGAGCCTGTCCTGGAACCTTAAGCTTTTCTGCAATCTCCTTGCTTGAAGCGTCGTCAAGGTTGATAGCCTGAAAACTAACCTTTCCCCCATAAAGAGCTTGGACATCTGCTTTAGCTTCTGCTTCAACAGTCTTACAAGTAACACACCGAGCTGTCATGTGAAAATAATAGACTTCAACTTTCTCCGGAACAGAGGCCAGAGCATTTTTTTTTGTGCTCTCTTTTGCATTGACTGAGAATGCAAACATTACCATTAAGAGAGTAAAACTTAGAATAATTGAACGTTTCATAAAATATTTATTGTTTAATATTTACTTAGTATTTGTCTGATCTCCTCTTCAGAAGGAATCCTTCCTTTAATTTCAACCTTCTCGTTAACCACAAGGGCAGGGGTAGACATAACATTGTACTTCATTATCTCCATTATATCCTCAACTTTGGAAATGGTAGCATCGAACCCGTTTTTTTCTATAACCTCACGGGTCATCTTTTCAAGTGTCTTGCATTTAGGGCACCCGGTGCCCAGAATTTTAATATTCATTGTTTTATCTGTTAAAAAATTCTTTAAAAATAAGTTTTGCCTCCCCCCAATTTGCACGATTGATGCAATATTTAATGTAAGGAGGGTTAATCTCGCCCTGTATTAATCCGGCTTTCTTAAGTTCCTTGAGGTGCCCAGAAAGAGTAGAGCGCACAATTGGTAGGTTTTCAATCATATCTCCACTGTAGCAACACCTCTCACTATTTTTTGTAAGGTAGTCAATAATATAAACTCTTGCCGGATGAGATAACGCTTTGGCGTAAAGAGCAATTTTCTCCTGATCAGGAGTGTAAAATTTCTTTGGGGTGGCTGTTTTATTCATTTCGTAAAATTACGAAACAAAAATAGAACTTTTTTTTAAAACATCATATATTTTATTAGATAATTATATATTATCACTAGTGTCCG
>JBAYMP010000166.1:0-2994 GCA_041663505.1 Bacteroidales bacterium
CTTAATTTATATGATCCTGATATTGAGGAGTCTATAATAATTGAGTTGCCAGCGCCAACAGCAAGCGGAAAAACCGAGATAAATAATATTGTTATGAAAATATTAGCAAATGAATGTAACGAAGATATGGTATTAGGGACCACGCCATTAATTGAGTTGCTCAAGCAGCAACGAGATAATCCTTTGTATTTTGACATCCCTTGTTTATTGGGGAAGTCGAATTATGTATGTGCGTTAAATCCTGAGGTGAATGCAAATGATTGTATTATGAGGGGGAAGAAAAAAGGTAAAACTCCTTCGATATGTAGAAATTGCGAATATAAAATAGCGAAGGAAAAAATTGATAATAGTCCGATAGGGTGGACAACGTTTAATAGATATATATTAGATCCTAGTTTGAAATCAAGAGTTACTTGTTTTTTTGTGGATGAAAGTGCAAAAATCGAGGGGATTTTAAGAGATCATAATAGCTTCGAGCTTTTGTCAGGATTGGACTTAAAGAATTTGAAAGAGTCGTTGACGAACTGGAATATTGATTTAGAAGATCAATATAATCAGATGGTTAATCAAGCTGATATATTGAATGAGGAATTAGAAAATGATCCAAGTCTAATTAATGATTTTATTAAAATTAATCGTGAAATAGAAAAATTAGAAAGAAAGATGGGAAAGATTAAACAATCAATATATTATGTGGAAAATGATATAAAATATATTATATCAAATGATAAAAAAATTCAATATAATAAAGAAAAGAGATGTAATGAGGAAATTGATATAAAGAATTTTAAATTATTGACAGCGCATATTCCCTTCGCGAGCATGTGTAGTGGTCTTAAGATGGTAGTTCTTAGTTCTGCGACTCCAAGTACAAATTTATTAACTACTAAAGATATTAATAGACTTGAATGTGAGCATCCTATACCAATTGAAAGACGGCTATGTTATTTTTATCCTGTTGGTAGTATGGCTTATACATCGCGAAACGAAACAGCTAAAAAAATGGCACCAGTTATTCAAAATTTACACGAGATGTATAATTCGAAAACGATGCTCCATGCTGGAAGTTATCCAGTAGCATATTTAATTTATGATGAACTAATTAAATATATGGATAAAAAAGATATTCTTTTACAGGTAGATAAGAAAAACCAAAATAGATATCCTGAAGGAATATTAAGAAATGAATGTAGCCGTATATTTAAAAATTCTATTAGAAAAATGATATGGATATCTGTTGAGATGAATGAAGGAGTTGATTTATTTGGACCAGATTATAAATTAAATTTGATCGCAAAATTGCCCGCCGAGCCTTGGAAAGCTGAATATACAGAAGCCCGAAATTTATATGATAAAACAAATTTTGGTGATAATATCTGGTACAATACACAATCTGCTAATAAGTTGCAACAAAGTTATGGGCGGATTTGCCGAGGACCTACAGATGAAGGAATAACGTATATTTTAGATAAAAGTGTTATGGGGTTTTATAATAGATATAAAAATAAGCTATTTTATGAGTGGTTCCGTGCCGCTATTAAGTATGTATAAACATACTAAAATTTTTTAAACAACAACTATTTATAGTTCTGATGTAGATTAATGGTATCCTGTTAAAATGGGATTAATAATAAATGAGTATGAATAGGAGATAAGATAAATATGGAAACACAAGTTGTAGATGGAATTGAGATTAATATGGGAATGACTAATGAATATTTTGGAGCGCAGGCAGATAGTCAAGAACTTCCAGAAATGGGAAATGCTCAAATGGTAGCAAGCCTTATTTTGAGCAAGTTTAGCATTCCGCAAATTAAGAAGCTTATGCCGGAAATTAGGAATGTTTCTGGAGCTGTTCTTTCAAAAATGGTTTTTGATACCTCTTCAAGAGCAATTAGAAAGGATTTTATAGAGTCCCTTAAGGGAAATATGCCTCGACAGTTGACAGTTTCTGAGACTGTTAAGGTAATTAAGGCAGTTGGGCAACCAAACAGTAAGATTCAAATGGGAAACTTGCAAAAGATTCTTGATAAGATTACTCTTGATATGGAGCATGTCGATCTAATTGTCCAAGCAAAGAACACGAAGGCAGCGAATGTACAAACTCGTGAAACTGTGATTGAAGCTATTGCAAAGACAGAACGAAGTATTAAGAGAAGTGATGATAAAATTAGAAGTCTGGATAGAAAGCTAAGTTCTGCAAGGGAAACTCTCGTAAATAATCCAGAAGATCAAGTAGCTAAGTACAATGCTACTAAGATAGAATTTAATCGTATTGATGCTGATTCTATGAGATCGCGAAGTGTGGCTAAACTTGAAGATCTTAAGGAAGTTCTAGCTAAGTTTGATAATTCAGAGCAAAATCAAGATCAGTAAACCAATTTTTCCTTTTTCTTTTTTGGACTTCAAAAATAAGGGATAATTCAACCTTCTAGGATGGCTAAGAAGCTATCTCAAAGGGTCAAGGGTCATAAAATAAAGGATTCTATGGGTAATTGTTCGTTGAACCAAAAGATCGTTGATTTAGGAGCATTTGACGGGGTTCTGAAAAATGGTAGATTTGAAGGATATTTTATGCAATCTTTTTTTCCCTTATGGGAGGATAACGATATTTATGTATTTTTATAATTGTAAATGGGGCTTATCCAATACAGGTGGCACTTTGCATAATCATGATAAATCTAAAATCGATAGGCGTACAAAAAAATCTGAAAATACCTCATTTTTTGAGTTTAACCCTATATATACCAGAAATTTTTACTTTTTACTTTCTATTTTATACCCCCCTTCAAATTTTCTTTTACTTACTACATTATATATACATTATATACACATAACCTCAAAAAGAAGATATATAAAGTTTATAGAGTAAGAGGGTATTTATATAATTTTCTTGAAATTTCTACAAGTAAGGATAATAATTTCCATTGAGCTAATATTATAAAATCCAATAGGCAATTAATAATACATTGTAAATATTTGTAATAAGATAAA
>JBAYMP010000167.1:0-2972 GCA_041663505.1 Bacteroidales bacterium
GACTTGCTTGATTTTTCGTATATCAACTGCGCTCAACGCCTTTTTGATATTTCTGCCGATTGGAATTTCATATTTCTTTTTGGTTTTCTGCCCGAATGGGTATTGCTCAGGAGTCATCAGTCCTGCATCTTTTGCCATATTGATAATTGTACGCAAGGAACGGAGATATATCGCAACAGTAGTAATTGAGCTGCCTTTTTCGGTCATATGCAGTTCGTATTTTTTCAAAAACGCAGGTGTAATATCAGAAAATGTTAGTTTTGGAGAGTATCTGGCCAGTGATCGTTTTGCTGTCTGATATGAGGTTGCCGTTCCAATACGCTTAGATGCAAAAAGCTCTTTGATATGTCTGTCAAACATAGCATATACGTCAACTGCTTTTTTGTCTTCAATAGGTACAATATCAAAGAAAAGACTTTCGAACATCTCATAACTAAACTCGCCACCCAACTCTTTAATGATCTTAAGTGCCCGAACTTTTTCCGATTCTAAATAGGTCTTAATTGTCACAAACTCCTCCTGTTTTAATCTTGGAGAATTGATTTTATCAAAGTCTGTCTCATTCAATGAAATCTTCCTTTTCGGGCTATATCTTTTATTGGTTTGATTATGATAGACAACTACTTTGACGGGATATGTTCCGTCGCTCTTTTGACTTCTCTTGTCGAGAATAACATTTACCTTAACTGCTCCCATTTTGAAAATACTATTTAATTTTTAATCCAGCTAGGCAAATTTGCCATTGGATTTGCCATTGAACTAACCAATCTGATGACAAAATTACAAATAATTTCAACAAAAACAAATCTCATATATAGTTGATATATAACTATTTTACACAACATAACACAAGAAATCCCAAAACAACAAAAGCCCAAAAAATGTGACTCATAATCAGGGGGTCGTTGGTTCAAGCCCAACTGGGCCCACTTCAAACTCAGAGAGTTAGCATTTATTTGCTAACTCTCTTTTATTTGACGACTTTATAATATGTAACATATTAATACATAATTACTTACCGAGTTTTGCGGCGCAGTGTCCTCTTTCTACACGGTCATCAAACATCTCAATATTGGTTGTCGCACCCTGTTCATAGTAGTCACGATGCGAAAGAACATTAATTATTGCCTCTTTGAATACAGTCAGCGGAATTTCCCAAACTTTTCTCAATCCAAGCCATAGCTTGCTGATATTGGCGAAACAATATAAAAACTGTTCCATCCTTCCTTTTGTCTTATATCTGGGGCAGCCTTTTTAATAAATTCACTTATTGAATTTTCTTAACTCTCTTTTATTCCACAAGAAGTATGAGATAGACAGTATTAGTGCTATCGCCCCGGGAATTGCCAGCACTTCTCCAAGCGGAAAACTCTCAGAATTCCAGCAAAGGACAATGACAATTGTTTGCGAAAAACTGTGGATAATACCAATGAGAGACGAATAAAAGATTTTTCTTCTGTTACCGCTATACACAGCACTTACAAAAAAGAGCCACCATGGCCATGAAAGATAAAATAAAGATGTAGCTATATGTTTTGGAAAATCGGAGTTATTCTCCATTTTTATATTACGAATTGCCAAATATTCAATCGCAAAGTATATAAGAATAATAAGAAAAGCTATCATAACATTTCCCTTAAACAATCAGCTGTACTAGTAATTACAAAAACACCTGCCACATAATGACCTCCAGCCATAGCGACAACACCTAATTCTGGGTTATCCGAAAGATAAGATGACAAAGTTCTCCATTTCCCAGCAACACAATTTCTGTAATATTTTAAAGCACCTATAAAACTGTCTGATGCGATATATTCTGGATTGGAACCTTGAGGTGGCTCAACGGAAATGATATTGTCTTCCGAATCAGTTATGACAGTTATAATCTCTTCGTTTGTACCCATTAAGTAGAATACTTGTGTACTACCACCTTCTTGTGTTTCTGATATTGTCAGTATTGTTTCAAGTTGACCATTATCCGAGTTAAAGCATACTTCGTACATTTCATTATCCTCAGATTTTGTAACTATTGGAACGACCGAGACAAATACATTGTTCATTTTAAATGTCTTTACATTCGCCGACTTCAGTACCGGCTTATTTGAATCTTCAAATTTTCCGCAAGAAGCAAAAACAAACAATAAAACAAATACAAATAATTTTTTCATAATTTTTAAATCTTAAGTTAATAGCAAAATATCCATTACAATCCATTTTATTTTATGTCGCTTTTATTATTACTTACAGAAATAAGTTAACGAAAATGGCGCTGGTATTACATTTATCCTATTGCAGCACGCATAAATTTTTTACATATAATTCTGACTTTAAAATTATTAACAGAAATTCAATAATTTGCATACAAAACGCTGACAAGATGCTGGCGATTTGCTTAAAATTAGTCTGGAGGAGGTATTTTAGGAGATGTTTTGTCAGAATACAAGCTCCCGCAATATTTTCTAAAATTTGGACCTTAGTATTGATATCAAGGAAGAGTGCATACCCAGACTGGAGAAATACGAAGGTCATATTAAGACCATGGGGAGAGAAACAGTTACTCCAAGACCGATCCGGATGCCACATTTATGCGCATGAAGGAGGATGCCATGAAGAACGGGCAACTAAAGCCGGCCTATAATATCCAGATTTCCACAGAAAATCAAATCGTCACCAACTACGGGATCTATCAGAGACCGGGCGATACTGCAACACTGATCCCTTACCTGAAAACCTTTGAACACAGATATGGATCTAATAGTGAAATCATTGTTGCTGACTCAGGATACGGCAGTGAGCAGAACTATGAATATATGATTGACAATGACATGACTCCATTTGTGAAGTTCAATATGTTTCATGCAGAGAATAAGCGCAAGTACAAGGACAATCCTTTCCTTCCTCAAAATCTCTATTATAATAAGGAGGAAAACTATCTTGTTTGCCCCATGGGACAGAAGATGTCCTTTGTTGGC
>JBAYMP010000168.1:0-2968 GCA_041663505.1 Bacteroidales bacterium
AAAATGAGTAAAAAATTTAATATGCAAAAGAGAAAACAGTACTCTTCAGACATGCAGCTTGTTAACAGATGTACTATCAAAGTCCGGTTTAACGAGGTTGATTCTTTGAAGATTGTATGGCACGGGGAGTATGTAAAATATATGGAGGATGGCAGGGAGTCATTCGGTCTGGATTATCCGGGACTTGGATATCTCGATATTTATAATTCCGGTTTTACCGCTCCTGTTGTAGATATTCATATCAGTTACAAGTACCCTCTTATATATGGCGATACAGCAATTATTGAGACAAAATCACTACTGTCCCGTTAAAAAACATTACTAGAGAACAGGTTAGGAAAATCATCAATTGGGACAGAAAGTGAAGATTTGCTAAACAGTTCATTTAAAGGCATTTTCTCAAAAGGGGTTATGCCACATATTTGAGAAAATGAATATAATGATTGCTCAATGTTACATCTTTTTTTAGCTATTGCTAATAGGAGATAGGTGCATAAAGCAATCCAAATTTGAGAATAAACCGCATTTTGACTAGTGCCATAGAAAGACTTGATTTTAAGATGTTGCTTTATCCATTTAAAGAACAATTCGACCTGCCAACGCTCTCTGTAAAGTTCAGCAATAGTAAGAGCTTCAAACTCGGTGTTGTTGGTAATAAAACGATAAACTACACTCGTTTCAAAATCTTCATAGGTAACCAATCTGAGCGGTTCGGGATACTGTCGGGACGATTTATATCCGGTAAGACTGATAAGCTCATCACTTATTACACCAGTTTGATTATCCACCGGAAAGGTATCTTCGACAATATACTTCATATTATCCTTGGCTCTGATAACGAAAAATGCCCGTTTTTTGTGCATATGATTAAACAGACGAAAGAAATCTACATATCCTTTGTCCATTACATAAATGGCTGCAGGTTCAATATACAGCTTCTCCAATACTTTGACATCGTGTGTAGAAGCCTCAGTGAGATGAACAAAAACAGGGAGGTTGCAACGCAAATCCAGCAAGGTGTGCATCTTAATCCCTCCTTTGTGTTGTCGAAACTCAGCCCACGGGCACAACTTCAAGCACAGACTTATTGTACTGCTATCAAACGCGTACACCAAATTATCCATGTCAAGCCTGAAGCTGGTGTCGCTTTGATACATCGGGCGTGCAATTCCTATGAGAACCTGGGCAAAATCTGCGTAAATGCGCCAATCACGAAGTTCATTAGCCTTTGCAAGAGTATTTCTGGGAACAGCATGTCTTATTCCGCAATGATACAGTTTGCTGGAAACGGCATTAAGACAATTTTCAATATCACGCAGGCTTTCTCGCTGAGTAAGTTGTGCAAAACTCATTATATAAAAGTGATCCCGACAAGAGAAGTTGCGTACACGGTAATTCCCTCCGTACCTGTCTACGCATTTATCAAATTCATATGCCGGCATCATGTTCATAAGTTGAGCAAAAACTGTTTTTCCTTTATTCATGGCAAAGATTATTACAACCCTGCCATAAATTTAAAAATTCAAATCGTTGAAAAATTTTACGCTTATAATAATTTAAATATTAACAAATTAAATTGCTGTTTCGGAATTTAAACGGGACAGTAGTGGGAACTTCTGATAAATGAAAATGGGGTGTTTTTATAATTATTAATCGCAAGAAAAAAACAGAAATGACGATGCCAATAATACTTGCGATATACCACCTTTTTATGCTTCTAGACTTCTTAATCTCAATTAGTTTAATCTCATTGTACTCTATGTGGTTACATTTAATGCCATTGCGTATAATATCTATTCCACGAGGATTGATACTAAAATGGTCTGTTGTATATGTATCATCTACATTTTTTGACATTGGTAAGAGTGGAAATTATAAAAGTAAACTTAGTAATTTATTCTTAGAACATAAAGCATCCTGCATGGCAAAAACATGGGCTTAATCTTCTTTAGTAAGTTTTTACTTTTTTCATGTGTTTTAAAATATCATCATCGATGTTCTGCTACTCACCTTCCTTTACCAAGTAATCCCTTGTAACACCTAAAGAATCGGCAATTTATTCTCTGATGCCTCTTAATCGTTAATGGAGATATACCTAATCAGGGATATTTTCAGCCGGAGCGAACAAGGTGCCGTTTCTGTGTTATTTTTGTATCCCAATGAACAGTTTTGCCGCAATTGATTTTGAAACAGCCAATGAACAGCCCACCAGCATCTGCAGTGTCGGTGTGGTTATTGCGCGCCACGGTGATATCGTGGACAGATTTTATAGTCTGATCCGCCCTGAGCCGGAGTATTACCGTTATATAAATATGACAGTTCATGGTATTACATATGACGATACAATAAATGCCCCCGTATTTCCAAAAGTATGGCATCAGATAGAACCGTTGATAGAGGGTTTGCCTCTGGTAGCCCACAATAAATCATTTGACGAGAATTGCCTGAAAGCCTGCTTCCGTATGTATCAGTTGGACTATCCTGACTATGAATTTAATTGCACCTTGAAGCAAGCCAGGAAACAAATTAAGGGTTTGCCCGATTATAAGCTCAATACCGTCTCGGCATATTGTGGTTTTCATCTTGAGAATCATCACCATGCCCTGGCTGATGCGGAGGCCTGCGCACACATTGGAATCCACCTTTGGGGAAAGAAATTTTAATCTAAATATCAATAATATAAGAGGGGTCTGGAAAATCATTGTTGACTTAACCAGAAATAATGTAATGATTAAAATTGAATAATATTGTTAATAAATTTTGCATAAAAAATGAGTGTTTGTGTTACTTTTGTTTAACTCTCCTTAAATTATGGATAAGAAAACATCATTTGTCGACAGTGTAAATTCCCGTTCTCTTGATGCATTTGAAGATATTTTCAAACTTCACTACAAGGAACTTGTGTACTTTTCGAGTATCATTTGCAATTCGATTCAGGATGCTGAAGATATTGTCCATGATGTCATGA
>JBAYMP010000169.1:0-2964 GCA_041663505.1 Bacteroidales bacterium
AAACCCGGAATATCCACTAAATCCTGATATACCACCAAAATCTAACCATGTACCACCAGAATCTTTATATTGTAATGTTCCAGAATTATCTTTAAATCCATATCCTGTATCACCATGATTAGAGCCAAAGTTATAATAAGTACCTTTATTTATAATAGAAGAATTTGCAATATCTACTGATAAAAATTCCTTATCAATATTATTTCCAATAGTAACTCCATTATCACCATAGATATTTAAATTATCAGTTGAAACATCTATACCAAATTTATCTGAATAAAATAGTATTTTGGGTCCAGTTGATTCTATAGAATATTCTATATAACCTTTTTTAATTACTATTTTACCATCTGATAATTCTTCAGATTGGGGTTCTAAGTAAATGTCTAAATTAGAATTTATAGAAATTCCATATAGCTCATGTGTTATATAAGAATTACTAGTTCCATCAAATAATAGAAGATTTCCATTTACAGTTAGTTTTTCAGTTGGATCATTAACACCAATACCTACATTATCATTTAAGTTAGTAGTATAAACAAATCCATCTATAACATTCCAAGTCCAACTATTTATAGTTGATCCAGTATCATCAGAACTACCAATATCTATCCAATCCCCACCGAATTGTTTAAATTGCATAATTCCATTAAAATCTCTAAATCCATATCCAGATTCACCATCAGTAGATCCCCAATTTATATAGGAATTTGAAGTTAATCCAATATTACCATTTACCTCAAATAGATGAGTAGGTATGGGTTTATTTACACCAATATTACCATTTCCTAGAATACTTAGTCTTTCTAAACTATTTGTAAATATTCCAATTGGGTTAGTAGATGAGTTATATATAAATGCTTTATTAGATTCTGCATTATCTTCACCATATAATCCAATTTTTAATTCTCCTGAATCTGTTAAGAAATCCAATGATGAATATTCATATGTATCGGTACTTTTTATTGTTATTCCACTATTATCACCACCAGATGATTCAATTGTTACTGGGGATATTGAGGTATTTGTTCCTATACATAATCTATTATTAATAGTATCCCAATAAAATTTATTATTATTTTCATTTAATTTATCATTATTGTAGAATATAACTGACCCATCAGTAAAAGATGAATTATTTGTGCCACCTCTAGAGATGTCTAATTCTCCAACCCAACATATATAATGTGTATCATATATTGAAGTTATAGTTATATTTGGACTGCATGTTTCATCTGACACAATAAATTGATCTGGTTCTGTTAATCCATTTATTGATATTATTGCTTCATCTAAAATATTTTCCCAGAATGGATTATATCCATTAGTTTTTAAGATTTTTCCACTATATCCAGATTGTGATGGTAATAAGTTATTTATTGCGTTTTCTCAAGAAGATGCATTAGTACCTCCTCTAGAAATTGATAATTGTCCTGTCCAACCTAGTCCAAAAGTATGAGTTTCTGAAATCAAATCTGTTGAAATATCTAAAGTTACATTAGAATCATCTTCTGGTACTAATTCTAACCAATGTGATCGTGTTTGTCCTGCGGTTAAAACTTTGCCCCAATGACTACTACTAGTTGGTACTATTGCATATTCATTTAAAGTACCACCTTCATAACCATCAACATGTGTATGCTGTGCATTTAAAAACCCATTAATTTCGGGGTATTCTAATGTAACATTAGTAAATGTTTTAAACCCATTTATTATTTGAGAAGTATCTGTTGTTACAACATTATCACCTAAAGTTATAGTTGGATTTCCTAAATTACCATCTGCATTAGCAATTTCTATATAATCTGGATCTCCAATTAATGATCTACCTTCAAAATCATATGTACCAGTTTCTGAATTATATCTTCTTATTAATATTCCAGTTTCATCAAATAATAATGAAAATCTTTGCAGAATTGGTGTTAATGTTACTTTAGTTTGCGGATTATCATCAACAACTACAAACCCATCACCTGAAAAGTTTAAAGTAGTTCTTTTTGTTAATGGTACAATATCATCCTTAATAGTATCATACCCTGCATAAGAATTAATAGTAAATATTCCATCATTTAATTCTACTACAGTATTTTCACCATCTTCAAATGACCCTTTTTCCAGATTACCTGAACTATTACCAACTAATATTTGACCTTCAGTATACCCACTAAATCCCGTTCCCCCATTATCAGAATCTAATATATTAGTATGTGAATTTATATCATGTATTTCATTATGATGTTGATTTGCTGTAACATTATCTAGCAAATCATGATCTATAGGCCAAGTAAACGGTAAATCTGTATATAGTATATTTGATGCAGACCAAACCCCATAATCAACTCTAGCAATACCTGTCCATAATCTAGAATCCTGACCCGTTCCCCCTTTTATAGGTCTTACCGGAATACTAAATGCATCATCATTTATCTTCCCACCTTTAACATTAGTTTCATGATTATGCATTGCATTTTCAAAATTGCCAATTGATGGGTATATCAATAATGGTGATAATAATGTTTTATTATATAAATTTTGATATCCATCTGCTGTAATTATTTCTGATTCATTATTTACAAATCCAATTACCCATTTTAAATTAGATTCATCCCACATTATTCTGGTATCAGTTTGTGTACCTCTTACCAACTGTATACCGCCATTTTCAAATGGATCCCCGGTTATATCAGAATTTAAAAATATCCAATTATCAAATACATTTAGATTAGTAGTATCTATGTAAGTTATTGTTCCTGTTGCAGTTATATTTTTTGCTCTAATACACGCATAATCAGTATCTGATGCATTTCTAACACCTAAAACATAATCACAACCTATAAATACACTATCATTCTTAACTATAACACCATTTTCTAATTGAAATGTGTTATTTGGTGTACCTGTAGTATCTGCTTTATTATCTAATTGTATCTGAATGTTTGATGAAGTATCTATTAAACAATTAAA
>JBAYMP010000170.1:0-2951 GCA_041663505.1 Bacteroidales bacterium
AACTCGATTAGAAACTCCGGCAGCTTCAATGGCTTTTACAGGAGATAATGCTGCTAAGATGGCTATTGATCATGCCATTTCAATTACTGATGCTAAACAAGATGCTGATCAAGATTCTGATCCTGTAATAATCTTAGGATTTTCAGCAAACTATGCTTTATGGGTTCATGAAATGGTTGATGCTATATTTCAACGGCCGGGAGCCGGGGCAAAATTTCTTGAGGCTGCGTTAAAACGAAATAAGAATGCAATTTTGCGGGCAATTGCGGATAGTGCAAAAATACAATAAAAAATGAATGCAACAAGTATTGATATAAAAGATATATTGGAAGCTGAAAGTAATTTAGGATTACTTTTTGGACAGAATTTATTTGTAGCAAAACAACCGGCTCTTCCAAACAATACTGTTGTTATTTTTGATACTCCTGGGAGTCCACCAATGTTGACTTTAACTCCTGGAGAGAATTATTTTTATGATGCTGTTCAAATAAGAATTCGTGATAAAGATTATTTGACAGGATATCAATTGGCATATATGATAATGACATCATTACATGGTCGGGCACAAGAAACGTGGAATGATACATTATACTCTGTTATCTATTGTTCCAGTGGTCCTGCTCTACTGGAATGGGATAGTAATAACAGAGCAGTGATAGTTATTAATTTTGAAGTACAAAGGAGGTAAAATTATGAGCAGCAATGCTATTTCAGGTATGGGAACCAAGTGCTATCGATGGAATATCGGTACGGGGGCTTGGGACGTACAATCGGAAATTACATCTGTTGATGGTCCTCAAAAAACCAGGGCAACAATAGAAGTAACCGCGTTAGATTCTGAAGGGGGTTATGAAGAAGTAATTCCGGGACTTAGAAAAGGAGGTACTGTAGCATTATCAATGAACTTCACACGAGGTACATTTAATACTATGAATGCTGATTTTGAAAGTGATGTGCGACAGAATTATTGTATAGTTTTTCCGGATCCTTTGTTAACTACTGTAGAATTTGAAGGGTATGTAGTTGAATGTCCTTTATCTACTGCTGTGGGAGATAAAGTATCTGCAAATGTTAGCATCATGGTAACAGGGAAACCTATTGTTTACGATGGAGATTCTGGTGGTCCTACTATAGATCCTACAGGAACAGATTGGTGGGTAACTCCGTAATCTACAAATTTAATCCTAATCAAGGATTTTTTGTTTTTTAAAAAATAATTTAAAAAAAATAATCATGATACGATTTCTTAATTATGAAGGTAAAAAGCTTCCTGTTAGATTATCTTACTTTGCTATGGCTCAACTTCAGGCAGAACAAGGAGCAAAGTATAATATTGAAAATTTAACAGATGATTATTCCGTTTATGAATCTTTATTGTTTTATTCATTGGAATCTGGATATATGTATCAGAAAAAACCGATGCCTTATACACGAGATCAAATGTGTGAAATTTTGGAAGAATGTTTTTTTGAATTTCTTTCATATATTCCAGAATTTTTAAGTACTCAGAAAGTAAATAAAGAACAAATAAAAGAAAATCAGGAAGTGGTAGGTGAACCAAAAAAGGAAATAAAACGCAGACCTGGTTCAGCGTGATAATGTCTTTAGATTTATCTGAATTATGTGGTACTGCTATTGCAAAGTTACATATATCAGCTTTTGAATTTTATGATTTAGTTCCTGTTGAATTTATACATGCTATTGAAGTTTATAACGAAACTTGTAAAAATGATATTCAAACTCAATATGAAGTAGCTCGTTGGCAAACGTGCCATATGTATAATATGCAAGGAAAAATTGTTAAGAATTGTATTCAGAATGTTAAAGATATTGAAAAATTTCCATGGGAACAGCACGTCGTTCAAACGATGGAAGATATGAAACTAAAGTTATTAAATAGTTTTTCGTCATTTTCATTTGGAAAATTAAAAAAGAAAGAATAAGTTATGAATATAGGCGAATTAACTGCAAAAATTCGAGCAGATATTGGACCTCTTCAAGAAGGTATGGCTGGGGCAGAAAAGGCGGTTCATGATGCTGGGAAAACGATGTCTGATGAATTCTATAAGGTAGAAAATCAGATAAAAAAAGTAGGTCAAACTATGGCTTCTGTTGGACAAAAAATGAGTTTATTTGTTACTACTCCAATTGTTGCTGGGTTAACTATGGCTTTTAAAAGTGCTTCTGATTTGAATGAAAATATTAATAAAACAGAAGTTGCTTTCAAGGATGTTTCAGATGAAGTAAAAGCTTGGAGTAAAACTACTTTAGTTTCATTTGGATTGGCTCAAAGTTCTGCATTAGATGCTGTTTCTTTGTATGGAGATATGGCTACTAGTATGGGGTTAAATACAAAAGAGGCAGCAAAGCTGAGCATGGCTTTAGTAGGTTTGGGTGCAGATTTATCTTCATTTAAGAATATCGGAATTGAACAGGCACAAACAGCTTTATCAGGAATTTTTACCGGGGAAACGGAATCATTAAAACGATTAGGTATAGTGATGACTGAGGTAACATTAAAAGAGTTTGCTTTTAAAGAGGGGATCACTAAAAAAATTGATTCAATGACTCAGGCAGAAAAAGTTCAGTTACGGTATAATTATGTAATGAGTGCTACCACTAATGCCCAAGGAGATTTTCTACGAACTTCCGAGGGGACTGCTAATCAAATGCGGTTGTTTAAAGAATCTTTAAAGGAGACTTCTGCCGCTTTTGGGTCTATATTACTTCCAGTAATTACACCTGTAATTAAGAAGATAAACGAGTTTATTCAAGCCATGGGTAGATGGGATACAGAAACTAAAAAAATTGTATTAACTATAGCTGTTGTTGTGGCAGCAATTGGTCCTTTACTTACTGGGTTAGGATACACAGCAATTGGATTGGCAAAAGTTTCAGCGGCAGTAAAATTCTTGTCCGTAGCAATAGCAGCCAATCCTGTAGGGGCATTA
>JBAYMP010000171.1:0-2933 GCA_041663505.1 Bacteroidales bacterium
ACCCTGACTTCCAAAGACGCAACCCTCGAACTCAAAGACTTCTCCAAACAGATCATCGCTCCGGCTATGGCTGCCATCGCTGAACAAATTGACGCCGACATCGCCAACTACATCTTTGAAAACGCCGCTACAACCGTTTCTCGTTCCGCAACTTCCCCGAACACCTTAACCAACATCGCCGCACTCGGCAAAGCCTTGGATAAGGCAAAAGCACCGCTGCAAGACCGCTCGCTCGTTTTCTCGCCCGATCACAAATACGCATACGCTCTGACGGACAACCTGTCCAAAGCCGCATACGCAGGCGACAGCCAAGCCCTTCGTGATGCCAACCTTGGCAAACTGTATTCCATGGAAACCTACATGGATCAGAACAACCCGGCATCCACCGCAACGACTTCCGGCACCGCAGTCGGCACCATGAAGATTACGGGTATTGTCGGAGCCGGCACGGTCGCTGTTACTGAACTCGACACCAACGCCGTTACACTGGCCGCAGGTGATGGATTCATCTATGATGGCGTATTGTACCGTGCATCCGCAGGTGATACCGCAACATTGAAAGCCATCGCCGCTCTCGCTATCACCCCGAACTCCGCCGGACTCGCCGGAGCCAATGTCAACAGCGCCGTTACCGTGCAAATCGTGCGTAACAGCACTTCCGTGGCATTCCATAAGAACGCTGTCGCTTTCGTCAACCGTCCGCTCGCAGTTCCGCAAGGCGCTGTCAAAGCCGCAGTCGCATCCGCTGATGGTCTGTCTGTCCGTGTAGTTTACGGCTATGATATGTCCTCCAAGAGCGACACCATCTCCTTCGACATTCTGTACGGCATCAAGTATCTCCGCACCGCTCTCATGGTTCGGCTCGTTGACGGCACATTGTCGTAGTAAGAACTAAAACCGTATCATCAGCAACCGTTTCGCAAAGAGGGGGCGGGGTTCAACGCCTCGCTCCCCTTTTTTTATTTTATCTATCAGCAGCAGTTTCAAATAGGAGGATTCCCAACATGGCAACCTACATTACCAAAGATGATTACTTTTCCTTTTCCGGCATTGATCTGGAAATCGAATTGAGAAAAGGCAACACCGATAATCCGAGCAAAGCCGTTGATATTTTCCTGCAACGAGTGGAAGATTTCTGCCTTGATTATCTGCACCAAAACTATCGAATCACCCCAACATCAGACGAATGGGATGCCGTCTACTTCAAAAAAGGCGCGCTCCATCAAATAGATTATATACGGCTTCATGGCGAACTATCCATTGACGCGGCGAACGGCATGGCAACCTTGGCACCGAACGCCTTTACACAGTTTCAGCTCGCAGGTATGACGAACATCGCTCCGAATCGCCCTACAAGTTACTGGGGTGGACGCTATGGCTATTGATCTTCGCCAGTCAAGAGTAGGCTATTCCGACCGCTGCAAGTGGTATAAAGCGGTTGTTACTGGTGGGAACGCCTTAACGATGAACCCCGCTTGCGCAGGCGTTTTCTACGCCGACGAACAGTCGCCTGAAACGGAAACTATGGAACAGCTCGGCGCGGTCATGGTGCGTAAAATAACTACGGCAATTAAGACACCCGACAGCGTTGATGATCTCAAATCAAACGATTATGTCAGTTATAACGGCGAAACTTGGATTGTAACCGGCACAGCAAAAGCGGAAACGAATTCACGCTCACGGCGTTTCTCAACCAACGCGCCCATTGATACCATCATTCAACTGCGGAGGTAAACCCGCTATGGACGAAAGTAACTTCTACCGCGAACAATACGAAATAGGCGGGGAAAGATTCTACTATCAACTTTATTCCGCGTTCTTGGCAAATTGCCCGGTTGATTCCGGCAACATGATCGCTTCAATAACCTTGGAAGATATGGGCGACTGCTGGAAAATCACCATCACGGCCTTGTCCGCAAAAGGCTATGACTACGCAAGAGCGGTCAACTACGCCCTCGCAGCCAAAGCACGAATGATGAACGCAGGCGCAAGTTCAGAAGAAGCAGGCGGCAATATTACCGCTTCGCAAGGGCAGTCGTATCAAGAAGTCAGAGATTCAAGACCAAACACGAAACTGAAAAGCGGTTCTTTGGGCATCTCGGCAAAGGAAGCGCAAAACTATATGTGGGTGGAAAGAACGATCCGGCAAACAGCGGAGATGTTCGGGGGGAATGTGATTTATGAATTATCGTAACTATCTCGCAACCGCGTTAGGAACTACCGTTACCGTAACCGATGAAATGAACTTCGTCTATCCGGGGGAGGGAACCTATTGCGTGATCAAGTTTCTCTCCGGCACGAACTTCCGCGACAGTGTGATTTATCCTGTGCAACTGTCCGTTTATACCGATAACTTCACTACCACAAAAACCCTGCTTGACACATTTACAAAGGCTTATAGCAACATTCCGTTCGTGGACGGCTTGGATTATTGCCAACAGATGTACTCAACGCCTTTTGTGCTTTCTCCGTTCCAACAGGCCGGAATCGCTTATACAACGAACATGATTATCTCCGCAACGCTCATTGTGTCCTCAAATGTCGCGGATATTAAAACGGTCAGCATTGACGGAACCGTTTACGAAACATCAGGGCGTGTTTTGAGTTATGCGGTCGTGCCGGATAACCAGCGGTCAAGCGCAACGGGTTTCATTAACAGCACTTATGTCCGCATGGCCGTTTCAAAGTTTTCTTGTTCGATGATTCCGAAGAATAATCCGTTCTGCACGAAACTGCGCCGGATGCGTACAGGCTTGCTCGATATTGACACACCTTTTACGATCGTTTTAACTTTTACCGATAACGATATTACCGAAACCTACACGATGAAACTGGATAGCCAGTCCATCAACGGCGAGAACCAGTCGCTCCCGGCCTTGTCCTTGTCATTCATTCAATAGTGCCAATAGCACGGATTAAAAAGCATCACAGAA
>JBAYMP010000172.1:0-2925 GCA_041663505.1 Bacteroidales bacterium
CATAAGAAATAATAATGGCAATGTGGGTCATAGGGCTGTTTATATCTCAGGCACTTGTGCTAGTATTGAGATGTCTAAATGTAATCTATATTCAAGCGGATATGGCTTGTTATCTGGGTCTGCCTTAACAGGTGGCACATTTGATTATATAAACGTGACAGGGGGTGCAAATATAGGGATATATATGTTTGGAGCAGCTTCGTCAAACGTAACGGTTACTAATTGTACTACTACGAATAGGGGTGGAATACAGCTAACCAGTATAGCTAACCCGATAGCAAATAATAACACCGTCACAAGTTTCACCCCTACATTAAATGGAATAGGTGTGCAAAGTTGTTCTGGTATTTTAACAATGAATGATAACAGGATATCAAACGGTCAACCTACTAACGGTGGAATATATTTACTCAATAATACATTTACTTCGGGCACTTGCGATAGAAATATCTTGAGTAGCATAACTGGTGGTCCTGTTGTAATTTCAAATACTCATGATATTTCGGTAAATAATACAATAGTCTATAACTCCACTTCTACCGGATTTGTTTGCAATGCGGGTTCATATAATATTACTCTATATGGTTGCTTGTCTTATAATAATGCAGGTGATGGATTTAACACAGCGACTGCACATGATATTACCTTTATATATTGCAGGTCATCTCACTGCGGGAATAAAGCATCTCAGGCTGCCGGTGATGGATTTTCCTCTCATCTTAACGATTACAACATAAATCACCTCTATTGTATCGCTGATTATAATACTGTGTCAGGCTTTGCAATGGTGGGTAATACGTCTGGATTGTTATACGGGTGTCTTGCTTATAAAAATGCAGGGGATTGGACTTCTGAGGGTGGATTGGATCAGATAAGAAGTGGATTTGATTTTAATGTAGACGGAGTTAATCCAACAACAGGCATTTCATGGAAAATTAGGAATTGTATAGGGTACAATAATTATCCGAGAGAACTACGATTATATCATATTGAAATCCTTGATTTTGATTTTAACCAATACTATGGACTGGACATTAATAAGTTTGTAAGCCTAAGCGGGGGGGGCGATATTACTTTTGAAACTTATCAGGAAACTTATGAAGCTAACTCTATTTACGGTGATCCGGTAATAAAATCAGATTCAGAGCTGTACCCTACTATTCCGATTGAGATTGGAGAGACGCTGGATGCTGCTTTTGATGATGGTATGGATGTTACGACTAATTGGGGAAGTCTTACGTCGGTTCCTACGGTGGTTACAAAGCAGCAGTCGGCAACGTGGCAAATAGGTGCTTATATAGTGTAGTAGCACTCAATATAACTAAAATGAGTAGTAGCAAATATGAACGAAAATGTTAAAATAAAAGAACAGCCATTAATTCATTCATTTGAGTGTCCTTTTTGTCACGGTATGGGTATAGCTAAATCTGTCAAATTGTTTGATCCCATGATACCCAATGGTTCTTATGACTTAGGAGAATTGGTAGATAAGTACGGTGATTATACCGAGTGCTGTGAAGGGTGTTTGATTATGAATTAAGAAGTTTAGTGTAGTAGCAAATAGGCGACAATAAACAAAGGGACCCGGTACTTTTTCGCGGGTCCCTTTTCGGTTTCCTGGTCAGCTTATGCTGCAGCCACATTGATGTAAGACCTTCCACATTTAATATCTCGTATGGTTTGGTACTTAGCACCATATTTTAATGCGATCTCTCGCATGTTTAAAAGCCCTATGCTCAGGTCCCTCTTAATCTCTGACGCTACGCGATCAGATAATTTGCTATTCAATGGCCGGTGCTTTTTCTTGAAAGGAGTTCCCTTGCCAACATGGCAAAACCTATTTTTACTAATAGCATCCATCACATTATCATATGGAGTACCCAAAAATAAGTGGTCTGGATTTATGCATGACGGATTATCGCATTCATGGCAAACAAACATTCCATCGGGAATTGGTCCTATAAAAATTGAATAAGACACTCTATGTGCCCCGTCTAATTTTTTATTAAACTTGACTCTTCCGTATCCCCTGGTCATATTTCCATGCCATTCCCAGCATCCTGTTTCAGGTATTATAGACACCCTGGATAATAATCTATAGGCATCTGGGCTAAGATTGAGCAGCGCGGTTGATGCTTTAAGGTAATTTATCGCTTTCATATATTTGTTATTATTATTGCAAAGATAGTCATTTTTTTGCACATCCACAAAGGAGACACCTCCACAATAGATAGCATAAAAAACGAGCGCTAAGGCATGTCGTAATGGCTATCGCTATGCGCGACGCATTAATACGCTTATACCTATATAGCGCTCGTAGTTAACTAACCTCTCTAATTAGAATCTCCAGGTAGTCTACTTTAACCGTCATTGCCTCTAGGTGTAACAATAGTTTTATTAAAATATCCTCACTCAACGCCTCTCCCTCCTCATCTCTATCGTGATCCCCTTAAAGTAATTGAACACTTTAGCTTCTATGTGACGTATCTCAAAGCCGTCATTGAATATCAGGCCGTAGTCGTGAGTCTTCCGAACCGATTTATATGTATTAGTAGCCAAATCTTTCTTCTCTACGTAGTTCCAGTATTTAACTCTAGTTTTCACCCCTACGTTGTCGGCCAGGTCTGTAAGGCGCTTGCGGCCCGAGAAGGTATTCACGATCATGTCGTACATGGCTTTGCGCGTTGCCTCAGCCTTCCGGAGCGCCTTCTCGCTAGGTCCTTTAGTTTTCTTTTCCATATTGCACTATTTTTGCTGCTTTATCGAATTGTCTTCTGTCATATATTATTGTTTTTGTTCTCCAGCTCATTTACCAGAAATTGGGTGAAACGTTTTACATAAATAATGCGTATCTCATCAATTAGCTCACGATATTTATTATCCATCTTTCCATACCTATCTGCCTCCAGTTTAAGGCGTTGTGCG
>JBAYMP010000173.1:0-2905 GCA_041663505.1 Bacteroidales bacterium
CGGCATAGCGGAAAACGATTCTTTGATCTCACTTTCATTATCCTGGTACAAAAAGAGTAATGATCACTACAACCTTTGCCGGTCTCTCCTTTATAAAGGGATTGTTCGATATCGCAAAAATCGGATAGACTCATCTGCCTACTATCCGGTAAAAGAAGCAGAAATGCTTTATATTGACAATAATATGGATGATAAGTATTTATCAATGCTTATTTGTACTTACCTTGGAAGATTAGAGCTATCAAGGTCTAACGACTCTATGGCATTGCGCTATCTGGATAAGAGCCTTGAACTCAGTACAGAGTTAAAGAGTCCCAGGGATATACAAAATGCAAGGTTGACACTTTTTTGGATGTATCTTGGGCAAAGAAAATTGAGCAAAGCTCTCTCCAATATAATAATATTTGAAGATTCGGAATCAATCTCTCCGGAAATGGAGTACGAACTGTATAACGCACTGTCTGCCTATTACTCTGTAAAAAATGAGTATAATATTTCTATTGAGTATATCAAAAAAATGATTGAGCTGAAGAAGAGAACCAACCTGAAAATAAATGAACCAAGGCTATATTACTCATTAGCATTAAATTTTAAAAAGACAGACAAACTGGACAGTGCCCTCTATTACAGCCAGCTTGCAGTAAACGCGATTAAAAGCCCTGTCTCCAAAGATGATCACTTCTATTACAGGTATCTGGCAGATATATATGCCTCTTTGGGTAATAATACAAAGGCATTTGAAAACTACAAAATGGCATACCTTTCCTATATGTCTGCTTATTCGAAGATTTCGCGGAACAGGATATTAGAGATTGAAAAAAAGTATGATCTCTCTCGCAAAGAGGTAGAAATGTCAGAATTAAAAGTACAAAGTACATTCCTTCTCAATATAGTAATATCCCTTATCTCTTTTGCAATACTTGTGATACTGATTTTCAGGATAAGAATAAAAAACCAAAAAATAAAGGTAGCGAATGCTGAGGAACAAAAGTGTTCAGTAGAAACAGAGTTGAAGAAGGCGTGGTTCTTAAACGAACTGCTCAAGGCCTCTGCCGCCCTTTTGCCGCAATTTGTAGATGATGTGAATAGAGAGGCTGTAAGAGGCAGAAAAATATCCAAAGAGATCGCTGATAACTTAAATTCTTCTATAGACAACATCAGGACGCTGTCCAGAAACAGAATTACGGCTATCGCCAAAAATGATGCCTTCAGGTCGATTAACACCAATTTAGATTACTTTCCGGATCTTTCCGACTTTGAAAAGATTATTCTTATATTAATCGACTATAACTACTCTGTTCTGGAAATTTCTGAACTTTTAAACTCGTCACCCTCCAGCATCAGGTCTATAAAAACAAAAATTAAGGAGAAAATTCTGGCCACAGAAAAGCTCCCATTTGATCCTAAAATTACCTTTTCGATCTTCAAATAGAGGGGAAATTACTTTCCGTAAGCGCGACTTTTTGCGACAGAAAATTTGGAAATATCAGATTAGTACTTTACTAAATGGCCAAAAAGCGCGACTTTCTGCGACAAGGGTTTTTGCCGGATATTCTATTAAAGTTTTAATTAAATTTGAATCGGGTTATAATTATTCAAATTTGATCTTTAAGTTTTATATCAATCGGGGAGCACTATTACTAGGGGGTTAGTATTTGTAAAGGAAATTTTTTCACGAATAGTGCAGATTGGCGGAATATTTAACTTAAAGATCAAATTTATGTAAAATCTAGTCAGGATTTGCTGAATATTCATAATATATTATTAATCAAAAATATAGGTGCTGTTTTTCTTGCATAAATGCAGGATTTTGCGTACATTTGTGTATAAAAGTTTGCAGGTATGATAAAATACGCGCCCTATTCACAAATGAGTATTTCAGCAGACCTACTTATGATATCTGCACCTAAACAGATATATACTAACCGCATAACGGGAAAGACAATCTTAAATGGGATTCTAATTATCTTCTTAACAATTTGCTCTAATGTAGCATTTGCCCAATTTAAAGTTAATGGTAGAATCGCCAATACTAAAGGCGACACCATGTCAGGTTTAAACATTATTATTTCCTCAATTAATAATCCACAAAGCATTATCGCTTACACAATGACTGATGAATTCGGAAACTATTCTATTGAATTTAAGAATAATCAGGATAGTGTCTTGTTGCTCATTACTGGATTCAATATTGCACCAATATCTAAAAAGATTAAAAACTATAATTCGACTCACAGCTTTACAATCACGGAAAAAGCTACAGAGCTCAAGGAAGTCGTTATTAAAGCGGATAAACTATATGCCCGAGGAGATACCGTGAATTACAATGTTGCTTCATTTGCGACAGAAAGAGATTACTCGATTGGAGAGGTTCTGAAAAAAATGCCGGGGATTAATGTAATGCCCAGCGGGCAGATTGCATATAGAGGGATCCCTATTAAGAATTTTTATATCGAGGGTCTTGATCTTTTAAAGGGCCGTTACGGAATAGCCACTAATAATATTGCACCCAAAGACGTGGCTACAGTCCAGGTATTTGAAAATCATCAGGATATTGAAGCTCTCAAAGGACTAACTCACGAGAACAGGGCATCTATCAATCTGAAACTTAAGCAAGGAGTAAAAGGGGTGTTTAATCTTATCGGAACTTTTGGGGGCGGAACAGACAAGAATTTGCTTTGGGATAATAGTTTAGTAGGCATGTATTTTCAACGGACAAAACAACATTTTATGACTTACAAGGGGAATAACAGGGGTGCGGATATTGCAAAAGAAACGCACTCGTTCAGAGAAGCGGATATCGGGAGTACTTCTCAAATGACGGCATTACAGCTTCCCCAGCCTCCCGGGATAGATAAGAGTAAGTACTACTTCAATAACTCTAATTCAGGAACGCTAAACAATA
>JBAYMP010000174.1:0-2892 GCA_041663505.1 Bacteroidales bacterium
GAAAAACCTGCATTGTATTGCTCCAGGTTCTCCTTCAGGCAATAGTGACCCGAGCTATAGACAAAGTGGTGGAAAGTGCACCTGTATAACTGGAAGAAAAGTCGTCTTATCTGAAGGGAAGACCGATTGCAACGTAGTGTGTGAAGACGCAAATGCATGTGGATATAAATTTCTTGCAATTAGACTAAACGCTAGACATGGATACACTAAAACAGATGGGACGATTGATAGTTCTACTGATAGCGGATCTACCGAGACCACTGTCTCTGATCCCCCCGAATATGACCTAACTAATGATGCTCAAGTACACTCTGATGAACTATGGGAGATGACAGGAACCAATAATCCGACTTGGGGGGGGTTTAATATTGTTTATGCTATGACCGAGAGGTGGTTGACTTTGCAGCACGGGTATGAAGAAGTAAAGCTTGACGCACCCAGACGATATGAACAAACCGATACAGACATTTATCCTTGCGCCATTTTGATAACCAACGAAAAGGAGAACAGTAGTGACGATCAGCACTTTGTTTATTGGGTGCCTCTGGGGACAACGGTGGGTGAAAACAAAAATCTTTTTACTGATATTAAGAGTGGTGGCTATAAAGGAGGGTGTGAGAATAAGGATAAGCCCGCCGGGTATTATAGCATTGTTACAGGGACTTGTGATCAAGCATGGACGGATCGTGTTATGCTGGCTAAATATTCGGATAGCGTGGTGGATAAATGCGAATTTTGCGGTTTAGCGGAAGGGGAAGATGAAAAGATTTATCGTTTTAAAAGCACACTTACTTGTACAAGCGGTTATTGGCAATAATGTTTTAGAGTTTTATGTACGGCAATAACTAAACCGACATTTGGATCGCACCAGATAATGCAAAACACGGGGCGGAGCGTTTCTTGTGCGGTACTTACACAACAATTTCCAGTGGGGTTCGCTTATGGATTTTGCCCAATATAGATGGAGCATTTCTTCTAATCAAGTTATCGTTCGGAGCTATTATATCAAACCTATCAAATAATATTTCTCGCTATAAAACAATCATTTTTGTCATTCTTGTAAGAATCCCTTGTCCCTCTAGCAATATATCATAATGTTTACTCTTTATGAGCAAACAGACAAATTAAAGGATCCTTACAAGGATGACAAAATGTGGGTTTTATCGCAGGAGAAGAATCTTTGTATACCTGAACGAAGCTCAGATTGTTTACTGCAATATGTAGAGCCTCAACTAAAGATGCATGTTTGGAACCATATTGCGTATGACCCGGAGATAGTTTTCTCGCTTAAGAAAATCCAATCAATAAAAACTCAACTGTTTGGTTGAGTTTTTATTTGGACGGATTCCATTGCTGGATATTTCGGAATACCGAAATCCCGGATAGATATTGCACATGAACAAAACACATCAAAAATCAAAAAAACAGCTAACACCGAATCAACCTAATCTTTTACATGATGATTTTACTTTTATTCCCCCTCACCCCAACCCTCTCCCGATTGGAAAGGGAGAAAATCCAAATACTTTTTAAGCGGATTGTGGCACGGATTAAGTTAATTCGGTATTAGTGAGAATATAATGGTCAGGAAATATGACAGATATCTGATGCCTTATGAAAAGTCATTATCTTTGGAAAATCCCGAACAATATCTGAAAGAGGATATGACGATTCAGACGATAGAGAACATCGCCAAAGAAAAAAGTGACAATGAATATGCCATCTTGATGCAATAAGAGAAAGAAAAGCATGGAGTAGCACGGCTTTAGCCTGCGCTGCTGTCCAATGCGAAAAGAACAAACACATACAATCGTTCCATTCGCTTGGGGCAACCGCGCAGGCTAAAGCCATGCTACTCCATTTTGTCCCAAGCCCCTCCGAAATGCGGAAGAGGAGGGGATTTACCCGCCGGGTATAAACTTCTCATCCCTCCAAAATGCGGAAGAGGAGGGATTCGAACCCTCGAGACCCGTTAAGGTCTACTGCTTTTCGAGAGCAGCGCTTTCAACCACTCAGCCACCCTTCCAACGGTTGTAATATAAAAGACTTATTACATAGAAACTTAAACGTTTGCTTTGTCTTTAACTTCTTTATTCTAACACTGTTTTTGAAAAAAGAAAGAGCGCAGACAAACAGGCAAACAAAAAATCGGCATGGGCCGATCTTCTGCGATATCCGCTTTATTTTTTGAGCAGGTCTATCATTTGGAATGTGTGATCTTTGGAACTGGTGAAAATCACGTACCCTTCGTACAAGAAATAATCCATCGAGGTGTCCGAATCCGGCAAGTTGACGAATTTGAGTTCGACTCCATTGTATATGGCTGGCTGGAAAGCGGTTGTGTCTTGTTCAATTATGCGGGAGTTGACGAAGATGTTTTTCATAACGGAGTAGATTTTCTTGCTTTGGGTGTTAGTCCCCGCCCAGCTCGACATAATGTCCTTGAATTCTTCTTCTTTGGATGCGGTATATTTGAATACCAGTCCAAGCCGCAAGTAACCATCGTCTTTGAACACCAATATGTTGTATTCGGGGGAAATGGCATTTATAAAATCATCGGGAATATTCGAAGCATTGCTTTCACCAAGAATAGTCTTGAGCGCCTCTTCCCGTGAAAGCATAACGTCCTGATCGTTATAGGTAATATTTAGCCTGACAATGTCTCCGTCGCTGAAAGATTTCCAGGGGTCCAGATTGGCGTCGAAATAATTCAGGGTCATGACTTGGCTTTGCTTGACGGAAGAAGCAGCTATAATCTTTTTGTCTATATCGGTAATGCTTTTGCCCGCGACTATTGTCGTTGATTTTTCCGTGGTAGCGGTGTTTTGGGCTGATTTCAATTTCGGCAGGATCACGGTCAAGAATCCGCCGATAATTGCTAAAAATACAATC
>JBAYMP010000175.1:0-2886 GCA_041663505.1 Bacteroidales bacterium
TATTAAATATGAGTAATACTGAATCTGCAACGGTTGGTACTTATAATTCTGCTGGATTTAATTCTTCAACATATGGATATATTTCTGGTGGAGAATTAGTAAAAACAATTTCTAGAATGCAATTTTCAAATGATTCATCTGGTACAGTTGTTAGAGGTAATTTATCAACTAGTATGAGATCAGGTGTTGCAGGTTGTAATTCTTCAAATCATGGATTTTCTATGAGTGGTGAAGAATCTGGAGTGTATACAACTTCAACAATAGAAAGAATAAATTTCTCGTATGATGATGCTAATGCACTAAATGTTGGTAATTTATCTTCTACTAATTATCTATTTGGTTCAGGTATAGATGGAGTGGATTTTAGTACAATATTCATTTAAACAATTATTATATATATTTATTATTGATGTTAAAATATTAAAAACTGGAGAATAATATGTATAACAATTTTACAGTATATAATAGCATATATAGTATTGATATTTCACACAGAGGAGAAATTAGTGGAATTGTTTCAACTTCTCGCTTCGAGATTTCAGTGTCTATTGAATTATTTAATGAACTAGATTTGAATTCGGAGTTTGTTTATAGATTACAACTTAATGTAGAAAATATATCGGACAAGATAGGGGGAGTGTTTTTAAAAAAATTTGATCCAAACTTAAAATCCACTAAATTGTATAGTCTTAAATTTTCTGGAAATACAACTGATGCGAATATTATAAGGTTGGAAGAATTAGCGTGTAAACTAGTGAGGTGTGTTGATTTAACATTATCGTCTTATAATAGTTAATAATATTATTAGAAGTTTCATAAATTTAAAAGTTCTTACTCAAAATAACTAATCCTAATATTGGGTTAGTTATTTTTTTACTATATACTAGTTTAATTATATATATTAAATTATAATGAAGTTAAACAATTAAAAATCTAAAAGGATACAAAAATGTCTGAATTCAACGTTCAAGTAGTAAAAATAAGGGAAGTTAAAGATCACGAAAATGCTGATAGTTTACAAATAACAGTAGTAAATAATGGTTATCCTGTAATATTTAAAAAGGGTAGTTTCAAAGAGAATGATCTTGCAGTATATATTCCAGTTGATAGTTTAGTACCTCTAAATAACGAGTATTTTTCATTTTTAATTACACCAGGATCTACTGATTTTTATAGAATAAAAGCAAAAAGATTACGTGGTGTTTTTTCTATGGGGATGTTAATAAAAAATTATGGAAATTGGTCTGAGGGTGAGAATGTTCAAGATTACATTGGAATTAAAAAATGGGAACCTGAATTAAATATAGATTTAGGTTCTGAAAATGAGCCAGATTATGGATTAACTTCATATTATGATTTAAAAGGGTTACGACAATATAAAAATGTAATACCTATTGGTGAGACAGTTGTAATAAGTGAAAAAATACATGGTACAAACTCATGTTTTGTGTGGTCTACTGAGTATGATAGATTATTAGTAAAATCACATAATGCTTATAAAATAGAATCACCTACAAATTTATATTGGAAAACTGCTATTAAATATAATCTACAAAGAGTATTAAAAGAAGTATGTCCAGATATTGCAATATTTGGTGAAATATTTGGAATGACTAAAGGTTTTAAATATGGATTTGATAGTAGTAATTTACAACTTAGATTATTTGATGCGTATAATATAAAAACAAATCAATTCTTAGATTTTGATAAATTGCAGGAAATTGTAGATAATATTGATGATTGGTATACTCATAAATTGGGACCTACTTACCCATCATTATTACTAGTACCAATTATTTCTATAACTACTTGGTGTGGATTAACTGAAGAAATTAAAAATATGGCTGAAGGCAATAGTAAATTAGCAAATCATGTAAAAGAGGGGTTTGTTGTTGGAACTTTTAATGAAATGTATGATTTACATATAGGTCGTTTAAAATTAAAGTATCATGGTGAAGGATTTTTAACAAATAAGCATAGTTGATTATGTTTGAATTAAAATCTATCAATGATGGTAATTTAAAGTACATTACAGGAGATTATATGATATGTCATACAGATTAGAGTTATATGCAGATGGAGCATGTAGTGGTAATCCTGGTCCTGGTGGATGGGCATTTGTTTTAAGAGATACAACAATATCTAATAGAACTATGGAACTTAGTGGTGGAGTTAAAGATACTACTAATAACAGAATGGAGTTAACGGCTGTTATTGAGGGATTAAAGGTAGTAAATAGTAATGTTTCAATTAAAGTTATAACCGATAGTAATTATGTAGTATGTGGTATGACAGAATGGATGCCTAATTGGTTAAAAAATAATTGGAGAACAAAAGATAAAAAACCTGTAAAGAATGTAGATTTATGGAAGGAATTATTAGAATTATCTAAAAAGTTTACCAAAATAGATTTTGAGTGGACTCGCGGTCATAATGGTCACGAGTATAACGAGAGATGTGACAGATTAGCAGTTGAAGGATATCAGAAGTATTTAAAGAGATAAAAACTTATATTAAGGAGATTTATTATGGTTGAAATTATTATTAGTAAAGATCGTGATGAAAGTTGTAGCAAATTAGAAGGATTGAGGGGTGGAGATATCTTTGAAACTTGTACAGGGCAACTTTATATGAGAGGTCTTGGAATTGGCTCACAGGCCAATCTTGTTGATTGTATGAATGTTAATAGTGGTGCAATTACAAGACTAAGTAGTTCGTGTGAAGTATATAAAAAATCAGCAGTATTAAATATTAACGAACGAAAAACTAAGGAATCAAGTATAATTGATAATAAACTAGACACAAATGATTCAGAATGGTGTACTGATTTTAAAAAGGCTCCATATGATAAACCAGTTTTAATTACAGTATGTGATGGATCTGAAA
>JBAYMP010000176.1:0-2881 GCA_041663505.1 Bacteroidales bacterium
CAGGCATGCTATTCCGGTGGGTCTCGCGAAGATCCAGATGCCGGGGTATGATGAGTATTCGCAGGTGAATTTCCGGCAGGGTCTGTCGGAGAAGGAGAAGAGGGGGCTGTTTAAGGGGATGCGGGTGTACGGGTTTGACAAAGTTTCGGGAATGATATGACACCCCCACCCCTTTGTTGCGATAAGAAACTACTTAGAGAAGATGGATAAAAAAAGCATATAATATTAATGTAATTAAAATAATTGTAATACTATTTTTTTACATGATTAAAGATAGATATATGATTAATAAAATCATTATAATACTAGTATGAGTTATGCGGTAGATAATATTTCTCAATACAAATTGATGAAAATTGAATCGGAGGCGTATCTAACACTGGATAAAGAAGTAAAAAAAGGATCAACATCAGCAAGTATTCACGTGCCCAAAGCATGGGCCGGGTGCAGGGTGCGAATTCTTTTAATGGATAATCCTGAATCAATAAACCCGGTTAGAGTAAAAGAAGATACTAAAAAAAGAGCACATACTAAGTCGGAGGTTGAATTATAATATGATCAATAATAGGAAAACGGTGTCTATTCAAACCACTCTCGATTATGGAGACGTGTCAAATATAATAAACATAAATACCTTTAACGATTTTGATCTCCCCTCAACCTTTACAAAAGTACCCTCAATAGATAACCTAACCCATTGCACAACCATATCTCAAATAAAGACAATGGATGAATTTGACCGTCATCTTCGGGAATTTCATTTTCTTGATGACACAAAGCCGGGTGATAAAATACAAGACACCTATACTGCTGAGGTTAATATTGGAGAAGTAAGCGTTAAAAAATATATCAATGAATTCTGGACTGCTAAACAGAGAAATGCAAGTTCGTTACATGAAGTATCATATCGTGCATGTTTCAAGCCTCAACTTCCACGATTTTTCATTGACAGATTAACTAAAGAAGGTGATGTGGTTTATGATCCATTTGGCGGGCGTGGAACTACTATTGTTGAAGCAACAATGGCTGGGAGAATTGGCATCTCAAACGATATCAATCCACTAAGCGAGATATTTGCCTCTCCGCGACTTTGTTTACCCAGTATTTCCAATATCGAAACAAGGTTGAAAGAAATCCCATTTGATAAAACAAGGACATCCGATATTGACCTTTCAATGTTCTATCATGCAGATACACTTTGGGAACTTGTTTCTCTGAAAGAATATCTTGCGGAGAGAAAGGCATCGGGAACAGAAGACAATATTGATAAATGGATTAGAATGGTGGCAACCAACAGGTTAACCGGTCACTCACCAGGATTTTTCTCAGTATATACTCTCCCGCCAAATCAGGCAGTGACCCCGGAAAGGCAGATAAAAATTAATGAAAAACGAAATCAGGTTCCTACCTATCGTGATGTGAGAAAAATCATCATTAAAAAGTCTATGCAGTTGCAAAAATATATCTCCGCCGTAGAAAAAGAGCATCTTGATAAATATGGTAAATGTGGGCAATTCTTAAATTCTGACGCGAGACACACAAAGGAAATATCTGATAACAGTATTCAGTTAACTGTAACTTCTCCCCCTTTCCTGGATATTGTTCAATATACCTCTGATAACTGGTTACGTTGCTGGTTTAATAACATTGATAGTGAAGGTATCGGTAAAAAAATCACGATGTCGCGTACGGTTGAGGAGTGGGCGAATGTCATGGGTGAAGTATTCACGGAATTATATCGGATTACAAAAGTTGATGGGTGGGTTGCATTTGAAGTGGGCGAAGTGAGAAATGGCTCTGTGTTATTAGATGAGGTTGTTGTTCCTCTAGGAATTAAAGCAGGATTCTCTATGTTTGGAATTTTGGTTAACAAGCAAAAATTTACTAAAACAGCAAATATTTGGGGAGTTAATAATAATGAGAGTGGGACTAATTCAAATAAAATTGTAATTTTCACGAAGCAAAGTGGTTATGTATCTGAAGGTTTGTAATGGCAAAAAATGAAAAGGCAAATGAAGTACTTGTAAAAAGACTTCGCGATATCGCTAATCATTATGAAATGCATGTAGGACAGACAACTCTGAAAGATGTAATAAAGTTACTTTCGGGGTATGATGTTGTTCCTTATGATTCTAAAAACGAAGATGATGTAGAAATATTAGAAAAATTGAAAAAAGTGGCGCAAACTACTGTGGAAGTTATTCAAAATGTTAAAATAAAAGCCGCAAGACCTAATGAGGCGGGAAATATGATTGAGCCTTATGTAATAGATGCCTTGAATAAAGTAGGATATAATGCACATGTGCCAGAGATGGCAAATGGTGGTCGCAAAGCAGTTGGCTACCCTGATATTGCCTTTACTGACGATAATGGGAAATTAAACTATGTCGAGTGTAAAACCTATAATTCCCATAATATTAACACAACGCTAAGATCATTCTATCTGTCACCATCAGATGATTTTAAAATCACATGTGATGCCCATCATTTTATTATTTCTTTTGAATTTGATGTAGTTTCAGGTAATAAAGTTGAAGGAATGAATGTCTATATTACTAAAGGTTGGATGATTCTTGATGCAGCCAATTTACCTGTTGAGTTGAAAACTGAGTTTAATTCTAATAATCGCCTATTATACGGTGAAAATCATGAGTTAATTCTCGCTAAGGATTCTAATATATAATTTATAATTGTTGAATCCAATTTTTATAACCCAGCCCTCACGTTCTTCGTTGTCTGACTCCTTCATGCGTATAAATCCATACATAACCCACCGTTCGGGTCAATTTGAATACTCGTTTGAAACTATGTACATCTGAGTCCTGATAAAAAATATCGTATAATTGTGGTTAGACTAGTATCTGTATATTGTCTCGCAGAG
>JBAYMP010000177.1:0-2840 GCA_041663505.1 Bacteroidales bacterium
CCCTGTCCAAGCGCCTTGTCTCTTTGCGCATCGTACGCGACAGCACCCTGTTCGCCATGATTATGGGCAAGCACTTCGTGTGGATAGAGGTGGTGGGCCTGATCCTTGCGCTCTTGACCATTCCCGTTCTGCTCTACTATTCGAGCAAAGTGGCCGGCAACTGGATCATTGACGGTATCCTGGCGCAGAAGTGGGCTTTCCAGAAGGGGCTTATTTTTCTCGTCACCCTGTTCGCCTTGGGGTTGGCTTCGCTTTTGAGCGTCATGAGTTTTGAAAGGAAGAAGCGGCAGCTGTTTGAGGCCGATGCCGACCGCCGGGCCGAGCGAAAGAAGGCCGCCAAGCCCAAGGCCAAGCCCGTGGTCAAGCCGGAGGAGGCCGCGCCCAAGGTCCCTGAAGAGAAGCCTGGAGCAAAATCTGGGACGAAACCTGGAGCCAAACCGACAGGCAAGCAGGGGCCCAAGGTCGGCGGCAGAGAGACTGGCAAGAAGTAGCCGCACAACGTGCCCCAAAGCCCGCTCTTGGCGGCGTAAGGAGAAGAGGGGATGCCGACCCTGGTGCTTATCCGTCACGGGCAGAGCGTGTGGAACCTGGAGAACCGTTTCACCGGCTGGACCGACGTTGACCTTTCCGCGCAGGGCCAAACTGAGGCCGAGCAGGGCGCGCGTTTGCTCAAAGAGGGCGGCTTTGTTTTTGACCGCTGTCATACCTCGTATCTGCGCCGGGCCATCCGCACCCTCAGGATCGTGCTGGAGCGCATGGACCTCATGTGGCTGCCGGTGGAGACCAGCTGGCGGCTCAATGAGCGGCATTACGGCGCTCTCCAGGGGCTCAACAAGGCTGAGACCGCCCGCAAATACAGCGATGAGCAAGTGTTCCAGTGGCGGCGCAGCTTCGATGTGCCGCCTCCGGCCCTGGACCCGGCCGATGGGCGCTTCCCTGGACATGATCCACGCTACGCAGGACTCTCCGATGCCGAGTTGCCGCGCTGCGAAAGCCTTAAAGCAACCATCGCCCGCGTCATGCCTTACTGGCACGAGGTCCTGGCCCCGCAGATACGCGCCGGACAGCGGCTCGTCATTGCGGCCCATGGCAACTCGCTGCGCGGGTTGGTGAAATACCTTGATGGTATGAGCGATGACGAGGTGGCCGGGCTGAACATCCCCACGGGCGTGCCCCTGGTGTACACCCTGGATGATGACCTCAAGTCCCTGGGCCGCAGATACCTGGGTGATCCGGAAGCCGTTGCGCGCGCGGCCCAGGCTGTGGCCAATCAGGCCAAGGCCGGCAAGGCCTAAGCTCCGGTGACGGACACGCTTTCCACGACTCCGGGCAGCCTTGCCGGGGCCATCGACCACGCCGCCTTCCGCCGGGCGCTGCTTGACTGGTTCGCCGACAACGCCCGCGACCTGCCCTGGCGCAGGACGCTTGATCCCTACCATGTCTGGCTTTCAGAGATCATGCTGCAGCAGACGCAGATGGACAGGGCCGTGGGCTACTTCGAGCGTTTCCTCGAGAGGTTTCCGGACCTCCCCAGCCTGGACGCGGCAGGCGAGGACGAGGTGCTCAAGCTCTGGGAAGGGCTGGGCTACTACTCCCGCGCCCGCAACCTGCGCAAGGCCGCGCGCCAGGTCATGGAGCGGCACAGCGGGGCGTTTCCGCGCGCCATCCAGGACATCCGAGCCCTGCCCGGGGTGGGGCCTTACACTGCCGGGGCCATCGCCAGCGTGGCCTACAACGAGCCCATGCCTGCCGTGGACGCCAACGTCCTGCGCGTGTTCGCACGCCTGCTGGACCTGGAAGAGCCCGTGGACGCCCCGGCCGTCAAACGGCGCATTGAGGCCGCGGTCGTGGAGTTGTTGGATCCACTTGACGCGAGAGGCTTCAACCAGGCCCTGATGGAACTTGGGGCTCTGGTTTGCGCGCCGCGCTCGCCCCGCTGCCCGGCCTGCCCTCTGGAACGGTTCTGCCTGGCGCGGACGCGGGGCACGCAGGAGATCCGGCCGGTGCTCAAGCCGGGGCCTGCGGTCATCCGCATCAACATGGCCTGTGGCGTGCTGGCCAGCCGTGGACGGCTCTACATCCAGAAGCGTCGGCCCGATGACGTTTGGCCCGGTCTGTGGGAATTCCCCGGCGGGGTGCTGGAGGAGGGCGAGACCCCGGAAGAGGCCCTTGTGCGGGAGGTCCGTGAAGAGACCAACCTCCACGTGCGCCCGTGCGGCAAGATCGCGGTGGTGCGCTCCAGCTACACCCGCTACCGCATCACCCTGCATGGCTTCTTCTGCCAAGCGGACGCGGAGGTGGACCCGGAGTGCGCCTTCCGTCTGAACGAGGCGGTGGAGGCGCGTTTCGTCGCATCCGATGAGATCTTGCGTTTTGCCTTTCCTTCCGGCCACTCCAGGCTGATTGCCAAGGTTCTGACGGACCTGCGCCTGGCCGGTTTTCTCGCCGCCCGGTAGTTTTGTTCAACACCCCACTATCGCGTCACTATTTTGGATGGGCATGGATCATGCTTCAGCACACGCGTAGACGTGTCGTGTTCAAGCTCCTGACGTGGCTTTTCAAGCCTGCAGGATACGGCACCGGGGGGAGCAGATGTCCGGCAATACAAACCTCGCAGAGGCAATCCGCGTTCTGAAAGGCGCTGAGTCCAGCGCCGGGACTGGCCGCAATCTGAGCCAGCTGGGGCAACCCGACGCCAAAACGCTCGTGTTCCAGGCGCAGATGCGCATGGCCCAGCAGGCCATCGGCGCAAGCTCGCTTACGGGCGAGGAGCCTGCTGGCGAGGCCTTTGGCATGGATATGTCCATGGCCTCTGACAGCATGATGATGGACGCCTTGTC
>JBAYMP010000178.1:0-2833 GCA_041663505.1 Bacteroidales bacterium
ATAAAAATGAGATAAATTCATTTTTGCAGGAAGATGAGGAAGACAAACAATTTCATGAAAATCAAGGTTATGACTCGACATACTCAGATATATTATTGGCAACCAAAACAAAAGAACAGATAATAGAACTTGGCCGCTCATATGGAATAAAAATGAAAACCAGTCACAATAAAGCAGACTGTGCCCAATTAGTGGAATATGCATTAATAAATAAACCTCAAATTCTCAAAAACGTACTCTCTTACAACGAATTATCTGCACTAAAAATTATTCTGAACGAAGAAGAATCAAATATCGGCTTCACCTTTGACGACATTGACGGACTCTTCGCTGCGGGATTATTAAACATATCTTTAACATTGAAAGACAAAGACCCTGTCACAATTCCGCAAAACATAAAAAGTGCGATACTCCCGGTGCTGGACAGCATATTAGACGATCCTGCCCTGCAAAGGAATTACAAATTGGAGAACCTGATCATTGGAGTAATAACATTATACGGTGCACTATCACTCGATCAAATGGTAGAATTGGTAAACAAATACCAGGATGAGACAACAGAAAAGAGAGAGCTTATTAAACTTCTAAATAACTCACCTCGTCTGCAAAGGCGAATAATTGCAGATGAAATCGCCGGCACCCAATATCTGTTCTATATGTTCATAGCCAATACCAATTCAATTATTCATGAGACATCAAAAAGAGAAAAAACAGATTATTTTATATTTTCCAGGAAAGAGATAGAGAATGCCTCAAAAGCGCTTTACTATTTTAATAATCTTCAAATAGATAAAATCAAAAATTTTCTGATAAAAAACAGAGTTAGAGATATTGATTCATTCCTTCACCAATTATGGCTTAATATTCAAAACGATGTAAGCCCCTCCGGAACAATCAAATTCATAAAAGATAATTTAATTTTCGACAGTTTTGATGACATTCAGAACATTCTTAAATTGGTTACAGATTACAGCAACAACATCCCTAAATGGATACTAAAAGGGAACTCCTCACATAATATTTTTGACAATCCATATGAAATGCCAATCCTCTCTCGCAAAACAGGAAGAAATGACCCCTGCCCGTGCGGCAGCGGCAAAAAGTATAAGCATTGTTGCGGCAATAACTAAGCATTAATTTCGGAAATATGCCACCGTAAATTGTGAAAAAGCTTAAATGCCGACAGCTCCTGATATGCAACCAAAGGCAATGCCGGTTTACTTGTATTATAAACCTTATGTAACAATCCTGCATCTGTGAGCCATTGAATGGCCAACTCAAAATCTTTTGCCCTCGCTCCCTCTTTGATTACTCCATAAATGAATTTTTTGTTTTCTTTCGACAACTGAGCAGGAATACTATCCCAAACCATATTAATCCGGGGTAAAATTTCTTTAGGAGCATGTTTCGAAAAGTCGTTCCTATAAGAAACAATAATTTGATTTTGAATAGTACGAACAGAGTGCCAATCGCGATTTTCAGCAAAATCTTTTACCACTTCGGGCATTCCGCCTACATACAAATAATAACGTAAATAGTTGATTAATTTGTTATTGAAAAAATTCAGGTTGATCAAATCCTTCTTTTCCAAAAGCTCTGCTATCACAGTTTCGCCCATTGCAAGCAGAAATTCACGGAAAGACATTGGATAGAGTTTCATAAAATCGACTTTCCCCACAGGAAACGACTCGTCAGGGTGAATGCTTACTCCCAATAGAGAACCAGCCGCAACAATATGGTATTGCGGCGCATCTTCGTAAAAATATTTCAATGCAGTAATCCCTTTTGGTGCTGCCTGAATTTCGTCAAAGACAATAAGTGTGTCTTCCGCATCAATTTTAAGATTACAATACGCGTTCAACACGGTAATGATCCGGTCTGCATCAAAATCAATATCAAACAGATTTTTAGGAGCATTTGGGCGTTCAAAATTGATATACGCCATCTGCCTGTATTGGGTTTCGCCAAATGCCTGCAAAAGGTAGGTTTTACCAACCTGCCGTGCACCAAGAAAAAGAAGCGGCTTGCGTTTCTTTTTCAATTTCCACTCTGACAGTTCATTAATCTTTGCGCGATACATTTATTCCTGATTTTTTAATGTCAACGATAACACTTTTCTCTCAAAATATCATCACAAATATACACTTTTCTCCAAAAAGTATGCAGTATAGGATTTAAACTAAAAAAACTTCAATCCTTCATGCATCCTATGGGAACTACGAGCACGCCATCTCTACGGCGATAGGCATATTCACCACCGATCAGTACCATTAGAAAAGATGGTTTACCAATTTTGTCCATATCAACTTTATTAGCCATTTTTATCTCGATAGTGGTAAACATCACCATCGTTGGCCTGAAGATATATCCGCATATCGCGTGTGCAAAGTGATTCAAAGAGAAATCCGAATATGTTAAAATCCTCTAACAATCCTTCAGGACTAGTCAAAATGGCGTTTTGAAGAAGTTCGTATCGCGCTTTTTGAGCGCATGGCAGGCAACCACGCCGGCTGGTCCTCAATTACGAATATTCTTCTTAACGCATTCTTAACGCATTCAGATATTCATCTAAAGTTGGATCGGAGATAGACATATCATTAGAAACGATATCATTTAAGATAGCTGTACTCTGTCCGGATTCTTCTCAGCGTCATCCTCCCCGGCAGATTGCATAAGCTATTTGCTCAATAGTCAGGAGTGATGCGGCTGAAATGTCTTGCTCCCCGTCAAAGAGCGCCTTTAACGACACCTCTCAATAAGTCGGGGATTGTCACCTTTAAGCAGAATTGACGGTTTGATATCCGCCGTAGCCATTAATGCAGAAGATTTATCA
>JBAYMP010000179.1:0-2828 GCA_041663505.1 Bacteroidales bacterium
CTGGCAACAATCTTATTGCTGCATATGATGTCTTCGACAGTGTCGGAATAATTGATTCTTTTTTCCCTAAATGCGCTTTTTTTAGTGAATATGAGTTATTCGAACGTCATATTTCAAAAAAGAGGAAGGTGCTTGCCGATAATAATTCAGACCCTACTTACCCAAAAGGTAAGCTGGACTATGTGTCGATTTGTACTCCCAACTATCTGCACGATGCACATATTCGTGTTGGCTTAAGAACTGGTGCAAATGTCATCTGTGAAAAGCCACTTGTTTTAAATCCCTGGAATATAGATGCTCTGGAGACTGCAGAGAAAGAGACAGGGGGCCGCGTTTACAATATCCTGCAGCTAAGGCTGCACGATTCAATTATCGCTCTTAAAAACAAGGTTGCAGAGGGTCCGAAAGATAAGGTATACGATGTGGACCTTACCTATATAACATCTCGCGGAAATTGGTATTATACAAGCTGGAAAGGGGATCCACGCAAAAGCGGAGGTGTCGCCACTAATATCGGTGTTCACTTTTACGATATGTTATCTTGGGTGTTTGGTTCCGTAAAGAAAAATATTGTTCATATTTATTCTCACGATCGTGTGGCAGGTTTCTTGGAATTTGATAAAGCGCGGGTCAGGTATTTTTTGAGTATAAATGTAGATACCTTACCTGCGGAGGTTAAGCTTGCCGGAAAGAGAACCTACAGGTCTCTAAAGATGGAGGGTACAGAGGTAGAGTTTTCTGAAGGTTTTACAGAACTCCATACCGAATCTTACCGTAAGATTTTGGCAGGAGAGGGTTTTGGTCTGAAAGAGGCTCGTAACTGTATTCAGATTGTGCATGACATCAGAAATGCTGTTCCGATTGGGTTAAAAGGGGATTATCATCCATACGCTAAGTTGGAATTGACCCGTCATCCTTTTGGTTGGTAATTGTTATAAAAAAATAAAAATATATAATTTGGAAACTGTTAAACAATTTGCATTAATGGGCGTGGCCGGGTACATTGCCCCTCGCCATCTAAAGGCCATTAAGAACTCAGGAAATAACTTGATAGCTGCTATCGACCCGTTCGACAGTGTCGGCATTATGGACAGCTACTTCCCGGATTGTTCATATTTTAATGAATTTGAGCTATTCGACCGTCATCTCTCCAAACTAAAAAGCGCAGGTAAAGGGATAGATTATCTATCTGTTTGTACGCCAGATTATCTTCACGACGCACATGTCCGCTATGGACTTAAATTGGGTGCAAATGTAATCACAGAAAAACCAATGGTTTTGAATCCAAAAAATCTGGACGATTTAGAGATTGCAGAAAAAGAGAACGGTCACAGAGTATTCACAATTCTCCAACTTCGTTATCATGAAATTATTTTAGGTCTGAAAAAGTCGATAGATGAAGGGCCTGCCGACAAGGTGTATAACATTGATCTTAGTTATATTACATCTCGCGGAAGTTGGTTCTATACAAGCTGGAAGGGTGATCCGCAAAAAAGCGGAGGAATAGCGACAAATATCGGGATTCACTTTTTCGATATGTTCCAGTGGATTTTCGGAGAAATCAGAACGAATATAGTACATATTAAAACCCATGACAGAGTTGCCGGTTATCTTGAGTTTGACAGAGCCAGAGTGCGTTATTTTTTAAGTATTAACTCAGACACGCTCCCTCAGGAAATAAGCAAGACCGGTCAACGCATATATCGTTTAATTAATGTAGACGGCAAAGAGATTGACTTTACCGATGGTTTCGCCGACCTTCACACAGAGTCTTACAAGAGGATTATGAACGGAGAGGGATTCGGGATAAAAGAAGCACGCCCATGCATACAGATTGTGGATGATATACGTCATGCAACACCTATAGGGCTCAAAGGTGATTACCATCCGTATGCCCGTCTGCCGCTTGCCCCACATCCATTCGGATGGTAGACCTTCTCAAAAACCATTAAAAAGTAGTCTTTCCCAGCCGGAGGCTGTTTAAAACCACCGATACCGAACTGAAAGCCATTGCTGCTGCTGCAATCATCGGGTTTAAAAGTATACCTGTAAAAGGATACAACAAACCCGCCGCAATAGGAATTCCAATAAGGTTGTATATGAATGCCCAGAAAAGATTCTGATGTATTAACCTGACTGTCTTTTTGGATAGTGCAAATGCCTTTGGCAGAAGCTGGAGATCGGAAGTTATCAAGGTCATCATTGCCACATCCATTGCTATGTCCGTTCCTCTACCCATTGCTATGCTAACGTCAGCCCTGGCAAGTGCCTGGGAATCATTAATTCCGTCACCAACCATAGCGACTGTTTTTCCTGCTCTCTGTAGCGACTTCACATATTCCTCCTTGTCCGAGGGAAGTGTTCCGGCTTTAAAATGGTCGATTCCAAGTTGTCTGGCAACTGAGCTTGCTACAAAATTGTTGTCGCCGGTTAGCATATACACCTCTATTCCACTATTTTTTAGCTCTTTCACCGCTTTAAGAGAGCTCTCTTTTATCTTATCTGCAACTGCAATTACAGCAAGCAATTTTTCATTAACTCCATACATAACAATAGTCTTTCCCTCCTGTTGATACCTACCGGCCTCATCAGACAAACCGACCTTTTTACATTGTTCTTCTGCAAAATTCAAATTACCTGCCCAATAAGCACCACTTTGGATACCGCTGCCAGCGTGATTAGTAAAATGCTGCAAATCAGGAATGTCTCCCTCAATTATAGAATTATTCTGCAAATAATCTACAATGGCAGAGGCAAGTGGGTGTTCAGATCTTTTCTCCAGCTCCAGTAGAATTTTTTCCAATTTCTGCCTGGTTCCGGATTCCAAC
>JBAYMP010000180.1:0-2828 GCA_041663505.1 Bacteroidales bacterium
ATGGCATCGAAATCGATCCTACCCACCCATATGGTTTTCAGTTTCTTCCGCTACGCCCTGGTCGGTCTATTGGTGACAGTGCTGTACCCATGGCTGGGAAGGCATGTCCGCATTGCGAAAGGCGAATACCTGTTCACTCCCCGGGTCAAGTAGACCGCCCGGTCCACTGGATTACTTTTTCTTCTCTTCCCGCTCTTTGAGCAACTCCACCAGCTGGTCCCGGGTAAGGGTCTTCAGGGCGACTGCGTCCTTGCGCATCGCCATCGGAAGTGGGATATTCAGCTTTCCCAGTTTTCCATAGAAGCCATACTTGCCATTCACCACCACCAGTTGGTTCCCTTCATATTCGCCAAAGGCCATCACTGGCTCGGGGGCGCTGCGGGAAGCCCTACCAGGTCTCCCCGGCTTGGGAGCCGCCAGAAGCACCAGGGCCTCCTCGAGGGTGACGCTGAAAACCGAATCGTCTTTGGGAAGGGAACGGAACTCCCCAGCCGAACCCACGTAAGGGCCGAATTTGCCTTTATTGGCGATAACCGGTTCACCGGTGGCAGGATTGGTACCCAGCGTGCGGGGCAATGACAGCAGTCTGAGGATATCCTCCATAGCCATCTGCGCACCATCCACCCCTTTGGGAACGCTAGCCCGTTTGGGACTGGGGTTTTCGGCAGTCTTCAGGCCAAGCTGGAAATAGGGACCGAACTTTCCGGTGAGCAGATAGATATCCACACCCGACACGGGATCGGTACCGATGGATTGGGGACCTTCGGTTCCCTTGGCTTTGGATTCCAGCAGACGCTCCACATCCTCCAAAGTGATATTGCCTGGATAGAGATTGTCTGGCAGGGAGATGGATATCTCCTTGTCGCCATTGGATCCATTTTTCGCCGCATAGGGACCGAATTTTCCCACCATGATCGGATAGGTAGGTGGAAAATTGGGCAGCCTGATCAACTTGGCCTGTGCCGGTTTGATCTCACTGGTTTTTCTTTCCACCTTGTTCTTGAGTCCATCCTCGCCTTCATAGAATTCTTTCAGGAAAACCAGCTCATCGATCTTTCCCAAAGCAATCCCATCCAGAGCATTCTCCATGGTGGAGGTGAACGAATAATCCACCAGATCGCTAAAATTGTTCTCGAGCAATTGCATGACCGCGAAACCGGTGAAAGTGGGAATCAGAGCGGTTCCGTCCTTGACCACATAGACGCGTTCAAACAGTTTTTCGATAATGGTGGCATAGGTCGATGGCCGGCCAATTCCCAGTTTCTCAAGTTCCTGCACCAACGTGGCCTCGGTGAACCGGGCTGGCGGTTTGGTTTCGTGGCCCACCGGCTCAATACCCACCCTTTCCACCGGCTGCCCTTTCTCGAGAACGGGAAGCCAGCTTTCAGAATCCTCCAGAGCCGCTTCGGGATCATCCTTGCCTTCCACATACACTCTGATGAAACCCGGGAAAACAATCCGGTTGCCGGTAGCGGTGAACTGGGCATCGTCAACTGCGATACGCACCGTTGTATTGGCTTTCACCGCCTCGGCCATCTGGCAGGCCAGTGTCCGTTTCCAGATCAATTCATACAAAGCCAGATCCTTGCCTTTCAGATCGGTTTTATCAGGATGCACAAACACTTCCCCGGCTGGGCGGATAGCCTCGTGGGCTTCCTGCGCCGAAGCTGAACTGGAGGCGTACTGGCGGGAAACCGGGGAAAGATATTCCTCACCAAACAGATCCCTGGCGGCATTGCGGGCGGCTTGGATGCCTTCCTGGCTCAGCATAGGGGAATCGGTACGCATATAGGTGATCAGCCCGCTCTCATAGAGCTTCTGGGCAATCTTCATGGTATCCTTGGTACTCAGATGCAATTTGCGGTTACCTTCCTGCTGCAGGGTGGAAGTGATGAAAGGTGGCGCGGGACGTTGGTTCTTCTGCTTCTCCTCACTATCGGTCACCGTCCACTGGCAACCCTCCAGATGGGCAATCAGACCGGTCACCGCTTTTTCATCGAGCAGGAGCACTTTCTTCTTATGGAGCAACTCCCCGGTATTGGCATCGAAATCCTTACCCAAAGCAACCCTTACACCCCCGACAGAATCCAGTCTTGCCTCGAATATGGCCTTGCTTCCATCCGAGGGACGCTTGAGCTGGGCTTTGACATCCCAATAGGAAGCTTTCATGAAGAGCATCCTTTGGCGCTCGCGCTCCACTATCAGACGCAATCCAGGGGATTGGACCCGTCCAGCCGACAAACCCGGCATGGAGAGTTTTTTCCATAGTACCGGTGAAATGGTGTATCCATACAGACGGTCGAGGATCCGCCGGGCCTCCTGGGCATTCACCAGGGCCATATCAAGCTCTCGGCCATTCTCCAGAGCTTTCAGAATCGCGTTTTTGGTGATTTCATGGAAAACCATCCGCTGGTAGGGAATCTTGGGCTTCAATACTTCCAGCAGATGCCAGGAGATGCTTTCTCCCTCACGGTCTTCATCGGTTGCCAGCATCAGCGTCCCGCTGGTTGCCAGTTCGCTTTTGAGGGTCTTGATGATTTTCTCCTTGCCCGCGGAGATTTCATATTTCGGAGTGTAGGCGGCATCGGTATCGATCGCCATTTCTTTTGAAGGCAGATCGCGTACATGGCCATTGCAGGCGATAACGGTGCAATTCGCCGGAAGGAACTTCTTGATGGTTTTGGCTTTGGTGGGAGATTCCACGATGATCAGCGCTTTATTGTTATCAATTGTTTTTTTTGCCATTCAAACTCTTTCCTTTGATGATACCCGGTTCTTTTCAGATGCCACATACACCGCAGTCCCTCCGGCCAGGATGCCCATCAGAG
>JBAYMP010000181.1:0-2817 GCA_041663505.1 Bacteroidales bacterium
CCTGCGTGTTCTGGGAAGCTTTTATGCCGGATTGGACTTTGGTAAAATAGTACCTGTATTGGACGGCCTAAAGTATCATATGAATTTTGGACCTGATTACAGCAATCGTCGACAAGGTATATACATCGATAAAAGTTCGGCTGTTCGATTGGGGGGTACGAGCTATGCCAGTTTGGCTCTAAACCGTAAATTCAGCTGGACGTTGGACAATATTATTACTTATGACAAGATATTTGGAAAAAATAAAGTTGGTTTAACGTTGTTACAAAGTGCATCGAGATACAACAATGAAACTGCCAGTATGAGCGAAGTAAATGTACCCAAAGCTAGTTACCTTTGGAACAACATGGGTGCTGTTGATATCACAGCCTCCACTTCCAGCGCTTCTATGGGTTCAGGTCTTACCGAATCACAACTCGCATCATATATGGGACGTATGAATTATTCATACTTTGATAGATACCTTCTAACACTTTCCGGTCGCTACGACGGTTCTTCGGTTTTGGCAGCCGGTCATAAATGGGCATTCTTCCCAAGCGCCGCTTTAGGTTGGAGAATTGAACAAGAAGAATTCATGCAAGACCAAACCCTTTTTGATCAGTTAAAATTGCGTTTAGGTGTTGGTACTACAGGTAATGCCGCAGTATCGCCATATCAAACCATTGGACAGGTTCAATCATTCTATGTTCCTTTTGGAGGTTCTGCAAACGCATTGGCATATGCAACCAACGAGCCCTACTATACAAATACCCAAGTATCTCTGGCCAATCCAAACCTTGGATGGGAATCCACAACTCAATACAACTTAGGGGTTGATTTCAGTATTCTTAAAGGCCGTATCGCCGGTACCGTTGATGTATATAAATCACGTACAACCGATTTGTTAATGGATATGGTTATTCCGACCTTAACAGGCTATCCGCGCACAACAGCCAATGTTGGCGAGACCAAAAACCACGGTATTGATATCTCGTTGGATTTCAATCCTATCAGAACTAAAGATTTCAAATGGGATATGAACATTAATACGGCTTATCAGAAAGACGAAATTGTTTTATTGGCTAATGGGAAACAAGACATGATTGACAACACCTGGTTTATTGGTCAATCAATCAGTGTATACTACGGTTTGGCTAGTAACGGCTTATGGAATGCATCAGAACAAGAAGAAATGGACAAGTTTAACGCAAACGGACATACATTCTCAGCAGGTATGGTTAAACCGGTTGACCAAAACGAAGACTATAAAATTAACTCAGAGGACCGTGTGATTCTTGGTAATCAGTTGCCAACATGGACCTTAGGATTAAACAATACGTTTACATATAAAAACTTTGAACTTGCATTCATGCTCTATGGTCGCTTTGGATACATGATTTCTACCGGTGGTGAAGGCCAGTTGGGAATGTATCAACAACGTCAGATTGACTATTGGACACCTGAAAATACCGACGCAGAATGGCAAAAACCAATATATAGCCAATCAGGTGGTGACCCATACTCAGGTCTCCTTGGATACAGAGATGCTTCTTTCTTAAAACTTCGCAATGTTTCTTTGGGATATAATCTTCCTGCTAAAACATGCAAAACCATAGGCATTGAAAATATGAAAATATATGCACAAGCTAAGAACTTAGGTACAATATATTCGACTGTTGACTGGATTGACTTGGATCTTGGTGGTTCAACATTCAATCGTGGTTGGGTAATTGGTCTTGAACTTGGATTTTAATCTTATCACTATTTGAAAAACAATTAATTATAGATATCATGAATAAGATAAAAAATATAATACTTGGTACACTTGCCTTTGTAACAGCGGCTGGTGTTACCTCATGCGGAGATGAATTTCTCGATGAGGAATTGACCACTTCATACAATACGCAATATTTTAAAACCGAAGAAGGAATTCAATCCCTGGCAACCGCTCTATATGGCAATTCGCGCTGGCTTTATGGCTATGAATGGGCTTATGCAACTACCCAATATGGTTGTGACGAATTTACAAACGGAAGTGATTTAACAAGCGAACCTTGGAACAAATATGATGCTCGTTTTGGTGCTTCGGCTATAACTACCGCCATGGGAGCTGCAAATAATAATTGCCCTAATGTTGGCCAACTTTGGGATCAAATGTATTATGGTATCGGTACTGCTAACCTGCTTATTAAAAATGCTGACTTTGTAACAAACCAGGAAATCAGGAACAAATGTCTGGGAGAAGCTTACTTTCTTCGCGGATACAATTATTATCGCTTGTTTGCCCAATATGGTGGGGTTGTTTTGCAACTACAACCAGTAGAAGGCGTTGTACGTAATTTCACGAGATCAAGCGATGAAGAAACTTTGAACCAAGTTATTGCCGACATGGAAAAAGCCTATGAACTTCTTCCAGAAGATGAATGGCGAGGGGAAGGTACCTGGACAAAACCACTTGGTGCACACATGTTGGCAAAAGCGCTTTTGTTCCGTTGTTCTGAACGCTGCGATTCCTGGAATTCGAAATATAAAACAGCCGATTTGGAAAAAATCATCACTTTGTGTGATTATACAATTTCAAAACGTCCTTTAGCCAGCAATTTCCGTGAACTTTGGGCATGGACAGGCGTTGATTGCGCTACAGAGAATAATCCGGAAATCCTTATGTCGTGCCAACACAATGCTGATAAATCGACTGTTGGTCGTTTTGGAAATCGTATCTATTCCTACTTTACCCCGCAATTCTCAAACTTTAGTGGTTGGGTGAAACGTGGCGTTTTCTCTGGTTTGGATTTTCAACGTTGTCGCCCAACTGAATACAACTACAGCACCTACGAC
>JBAYMP010000182.1:0-2807 GCA_041663505.1 Bacteroidales bacterium
ATATCCGGTGGAGTGTTGAAAAGAACTATAAAGCCGGAAAGGTTCAAAATCGTCCGTTATTGGGATATCGATTCTTGCGAGATGGCACCTGGGTGATCGAGCCCTCGGAAGCAAAAGTGATTCAATCCATCTTTTCGATGTTTCTTGAGAACACCTCTCAAACAAAAATCAAAGACTGGTTGGTCGAAAATGGACACAAAACGCTGAATGGTTCACTTGATTGGAGTGTATCGACCATCGGTGCGATTTTACGGAACGAGAAATACATGGGGGATGTTATATTGGGAAAATCCTTTTACGCTCCGCTCCGACCCAATAATCGTCAACAAAATAACGGTGACCGATCGATGTATCACATCCACAACCACCACGAAGCCATAATCAGCCCAGAGATGTTTCAGGAAGTCCAGGATCGCTTCCAAGAAAAAAACTAAAAACTAGAATCGTTCATAAAAACGATGTCGACATCTCTCGTTTTGTCCGATCAAATTTACTCAAAAAGTTCTTGTACCGCAAGACGGGATATACCGGTTCAAAGCAAAAGTCGGATCTTTTGGCGAATGAGTCCGTTCGAAAACCGCTGTACAAACCCGTTCATGTGGAACACGCATTGAAAGTCGTACTCGATGGCATCAACGCGCTGAGGGCGAAATTCAGCGAACTTGAGCCAAGATTTGACCTCTATGTCCAACACATCATGGCGACAAACGCATTGAAACCAAAGATCGAAGAAAAGAAAAAAATGGTCGATAAATGGAAAATCGAGTATGATGAACTCCTTATGGCGGCATCAACGGAAAGTTCCGATTATAGCTTGTTAATGGAATTGGAAAAGCTAATCATTGAAGAAAGTATCCGCCTCGTCGAAATGGAAGATGAGTACGAAACCAAATATGATTTCGAGGAAAACACCAGAAAAATTAAAAAGAAAATAGCCGAAGGCAAAGAACCCCTGGCCAGCCTAGAAGAGTATGATTTCAAAGCAATATTCTGCAATATGCTGATCCATGATAATAATGATTTTTGTTTAGTCATCAATACCAACAACAAGAAACTTGAATGTGAAGATTTTGAGAACCTTTTTGTCAGCCCCCCTTTATTGAAGGGAAAAACGCGTTACAAAAAGAAGAGAGTCGATATCGTATCAAGTTGGGAAATTTTTGTAGTATAAATATCTGCACAAAATAATGTCAAATTTGTTCCGACTAGATTGACCTCGATGGACGCCTACAAGCAAGAAAAAAACATATTAAAAAAGATGTAAAACTATTTGACTTTTATATTGGGTGTGATAAAATATAATGTAACGATAACATATTTGTTATCAAAGTCTTTGTCGGGAGGACGTTCTTTTGAATGTACAAAATTCGATATTATAAAACGTCTACCGGACACCAACCTATCCGAGATTTCCTTCAGAAGTTTATTGATAATAACAAGCAGAACGAATTAGATCAAATTAAGTTGATGATTGATAATCTTGGGAAATACGGTTTTGAAATTAATAGTCACTCGCCAAATTCAATCAAAAAGGTTCAAGGCGAAATATGGGAACTCAGACCAGGAAGTAATCGAATTCTATATTTTTATTTAGAAGATAACACTTACATATTGTTGCATGGCTTTGTTAAACGAACGCAAAAAACACCGAAAAAGGAAATCGAAAAAGCATTAATAGAAGCAAAAGATTGTAAAAGGAGAAATTCAAAGTGAAAAACAATTCTTCAATTGACATTAATGAATTGTGGAAAGAATTAAAAAATTCAAGTGAAAAAGGAAATGAAATGGTTTCTATTTCCGAAATGGTAACCAATGTAATTTCGGATATAATTCAAGCGCGAGAGGAAAAGGGACTTTCGCAACGCGCACTTGCAGAAAGTTGTGGAATAAAACAATCCGCAATTGCTAGAATGGAAACACTACAGGCGATTCCGCGAATTGATACTGTCGCGAAAATTTCATTTTATCTTGGACTTCATTTAGGTGTGGCCGAGAAGCAAAGTCCAACGAAATATGTTTTTTTTAATTGTGCGAGCGAAACCAATCAACAAGGCACTTATGATACCAGCATGGCGAATACCTCTTTCGGCCCTCAATCACAAATGGTAAATGAACCGATATTTTAAGATGGGAGATTAATATGGTGAAATTAAAAGGAATGACTATTGTTGTTAATCAGGCAGAATTAGTGAATAATAATTTGCCACAGGGTGAGTTTAAATTCACCCCATTGATAAATCGAAAAACCGGGAAGATAGATGAAATTCACAAGTATTTTACCCAGTTGAACGTAGAAATCAAGGATAAACCCGAGGAAAGATTTCCAGTCAATGTTTCGGCAAGCATTAATGGTATCTTTGAATTTGAAGAAGGTTCTGAAGAATCTGAAATCGGAAGTTTTTTAAAGCTTCAAGCAGTTCATATTTTGTATCCATACATGAGATCATTAATTTCAAATTTAGCCTCAATCTCCATGCTCCCTCCAATAATTCTGCCCATTGTTGACGCGTTTCACTTATTTCCAGAAGACAACATAAAATAGAATCATGTATTTGATTCAGGTTTTTGATGGGCCGGAATAATGATAAAAATTGACGAGTTAAGATATTCATTTTAAACACCGTAGTCTTGATTCTAAATAACAATTAGTCGATTATGAGTACAAAAAACAAAAAACATTTCAATCCGAAATGTTTTTTTTGAAAAAAGAAATAGTCGGAAATAAGGATGTAGAAACACAATGACTTTTTTCGCATTCGAATCGTAACAAGCAGCAAGCATTATAAACGTCTGAATTTCCTCAAAAT
>JBAYMP010000183.1:0-2775 GCA_041663505.1 Bacteroidales bacterium
CTTGCTCATAGGTCCATGATGGGTGGGTTGTCGCAATCTGTCAAGCTTTTCAGTCTGCTTTTCACTGATTTCAGTCTACCATTATACAGAGATGATATACAACTAATTCATTATTCAATTGACTTTCCAATTATCCAGCCCTATGATGGCACATACAAAAGTGTTTACACAGTTTTAAGCTGACTATTTTAATTTTTAATGCTGACTAATTTGAGAACAGGAGTTGGATATGGAAACCATGGATTCCACGATACGCGCGATACGGACCGATTCTTTTGATTTTGTGGTGTGTGGCGGAGGTCCCGCTGGATTCTCCACGGCGTTGAGCAGTGCCCGCAAAGGCCTGCGGGTCGCACTAATCGAAAAACTGGGATGTCTGGGTGGGGTATCGACTTCAGGGGGCATCCATTATTTTCTGGGTGGCCGCAAACTCAACGAGCGGACCAAAGAACATGTGCGGGTGATAGGGGGGATTTTCGACGAATTCACCGATAGTCTGATCCAGGAAGGCAATGCCATCGAACCCAATAGTATCGATATGGACTTCAATCCGGTGGGTTGGTATCCCAGGATGGCCTCGGGCATATCATGTGATCCCTTTGCCATCAAGCTGAAAATGGAACAGATGTTGCTGGAGGCCGGCGTCAGGATCTATTTCCACACCGATCTGGTACAGGCCACTGTTGAAGGAAAAACCATCGTCTCCATCCTGGTCCACAACAAGGATGGTTTTGTCGGCCTGAAAGCCCGCCTGTTCGCCGATTGCACAGGCGACGGGGATCTGGCGGTCTATAGTGGTTGTTCTTATGAGCAAGGCCGCGCCGAGGATGGCCTGACCTGCCCTTCATCCCTGGAGATGGTGGTGGACAATGTAGATGGGGACACTCTGGTACGCTACCAGAACGCACACCAATCGCCTAAGCTGATCGAGATCATCGAGGATCTGAAGCATACCGGGGTCTGGGATTTCCCCTATGAGATATTTGTCTGCATGCAGCTGGTCCAGAAAGATGTGTTCCTGATCAACACCATCCGGCAGATTGGGGTGGATGGCACCAGTGAGCAATCGGTCAGCGAGGCCCTTATGGATGGACGCCAACAGAATCTGCGGCTTTTTGGCATCATGAAGGAGTATTTCCCCGGATTCGGGAACGCACGCATCCGGTGGGTTTCCGATTGGATGGGGATCCGTGAGACCCGAAGGATCGCCGGCTTGCACCGCATCACCCTACAGGATGCCCTGGGAGGTGCCCGCTATGCGGACTGTGTGGCGGCCACCACCTACAACTTTGACCTTCCCGATCCCCTGAAACCCAGCTATGATCCGATGCTGGGCGATGCCAAGCACCCCAACGCCATCCGCCGGCATACTGTCATCCAGATTCCCTTCAGGAGCATGCTGTCGCCACAGATAGACAATCTGGTGGTGGCTGGGCGGTGCATCAGCTGCGACCGGGAGGTATTGGGACCGGTGCGGATCATGGGTCCTTGCATGCAGATGGGTCAGGCAGCGGGGACCGCCGCGGCATTGGTTGCCAAAGGAACTACTTTCAAACAGGTATCCATGGAGAAACTAAGAACCACCTTGTGGACGGATGGAGTGCTCAATCCGGAGCAATTGCCTTTCGATTGACCTTCAAGTTGGCGAACCGAGACCTAGCCTCTGCTCGCCACTGCCATCCCTGCGTGTGGAGATTCTTCCCGGAAGGAATCACACTTGCGTGTGGAGATTCTTCCCGGAAGAAATCACACACCGGAAGGAATCACACACGCCAGCGCCATCCCTACGTATCAGGAGCGTCCGTTCAGCCTGGCACCCACCGCACCACCTGGATGGATTTGCGCGAACTGTTCATTCCGAAAGCCGGTCTCCTCGATCAAGGCCGCCTGAAGAGCATCGAACATCACCGACAACACCGTGAAACTGGTGGTTCCCTGGGCATTGTATGTATCGGTTTCACGGCCCACCTGCATGGGTAGCACGATATCGGCACCCTTGGCCAGAGGCGATTGGAGATTCCCGGTAACGCTGATCACCGTCACACCTTTTTTTTTGCAGATATCCAGGATAGGCAACAGCTCAGCGGTTTCGCCTCCGCGTGAAGCCAGCAGCATCACATCTTCAGACTGCAGGAAGCCCAAAGCTCCATGAACCGCTTCCGCCGGCGAGATGAACCGCGCTGGACGCTCGATGCAACACATCAGGTGCGCGAAATGCTGGCAGGCGATACCTGAATGCCCGCACCCACTGGCGGCAATACGGGGGGCTTTAACCAGAACATCCACCGCCCGGCTGAAAGAACCGTCATCAAACCAGTTCCCGGCGGCCAGCAATGACTCGGCCTCGACCACAAACGCCTGACGGGCGCATTCCAAAGCTTTTGCATGCATACCACAATTCCTCCGTGTAGCCATCCATCGGCCACTTACAAGCGGTAGCGGGCGTAGCGGCGCGCCAGCGGTCCGTAGGACGGCACCCGCGCAGCACGCGACGGTGGGCCAAGGGCTCCACCGGGTCGCCCAGAGTACCCAACGACCACTGATAAAGAAAAGGGCTGTTTTAAAAGTCTAAATGAGAATTCAGGCAGCGGGTAGCTCCTTTTTATAGGTGAAATCCAAGCTAATTACTAGCAGACAAATAGGATGAGGAATGCAGAGCGACCATCAAATGTATTATAACATCTTTTATTACAAAGAATTATGATCACAGAATGGATGTTGTTTCGTTTGCGATTTATAGTCAATTGCATCTGAATATCTGCATCTGGATATCTC
>JBAYMP010000184.1:0-2771 GCA_041663505.1 Bacteroidales bacterium
ACGAGATCACGCCGGAGCCCAAGATCAAGCACTTCGAGGAAACCGGCGACGTGGACTTCGCCCACGAGCTGCCTGGCGTGGCCCGCTACCGCGTCAATTTCTTCATGCAGCACCGGGGCATCTCCGCCGTGTTCCGCGAGATTCCGCAAGAGATCATGACCGTGGAGCAGCTGGGCCTGCCCGCGCGCCTGAGCGACCTGGCCATGCTGAACAAGGGCCTCGTGCTCGTCACCGGCCCCACGGGAAGCGGCAAGAGCACCCCCCTGGCCGCCATCATCGACCACGCCAACAAGAACCGGCGCGACCACATCCTGACCATCGAGGACCCCATCGAGTTCGTGCACCAGCCGCAGGGCTGCCTGGTGAACCAGCGCGAGGTGGGGCGCGACACGGCGGGCTTCAAGGCCGCCCTGCGCGGCGCCCTGCGCGAGGACCCGGACATCATCCTGGTGGGCGAGATGCGCGACCTGGAGACCATCCAGCTGGCCCTGGAGGCGGCGGAGACCGGCCACCTCGTGTTCAGCACCCTGCACACCCAGAGCGCGCACAAGACCATCGACCGCATCATCGAGGTGTTCCCCGAGGACTCCCAGACGCAGGTGCGCACCAGCCTGGCCGAAAGCCTGCGCGCCGTGGTTTCGCAGACGCTGTTCAAGCGCATCGACAAGCCGGGCCGCGTGGCTGCGCAGGAGATCCTCATGGGCATCCCCAGCGTGCGCAACTTGATCCGCGAGGCCAAGACCCACCAGCTGCCCAGCGTGCTGCAGACCGGGCGCGAGGCCGGAATGCAGACGCTTGACGACGAGATTTGCCGCCTGCTTGAGGCGCGCGTCATCAGCCCGGAGGACGCCATTACCCAGGCCCAGAACAAGGAAAAGGTCCAGGCCAGCATCGAAAAGCTTGCCGGAGGCGCGCTGTGAACATGACCCGCCAGCAGTTCGACGGCCTCATGGGGCAGGTGCTGGAGCAGCACCCGGACGTGGCCGACGTGATCATCACCACGGGCAAGGCCATCCAGGCCGAGGTGCACGGCGAGTTGAAGGACGCCATCACCACGCCGGATCTGGGCAAGCTCTCGGCCCTGCTCACCAAGGCCATGGCGCTTGCGCTCATCGGCGAAAACGCGCGCCTGCAGAAGGCCTTGGCCAGCAAGGGCTCCTGCGATTTGTCCTACGCCCTCCCGGGCAAGGGCCGCTTCCGTGTGAACATCTTCAGCCAGCGCGGCAGTTTGGCGCTTGTCATGCGCCGCCTGCCCTCGCGCATCCCCGGCATGGAGGAGCTGAACCTGCCCAAGGCCTTTCAGGACATGGTGCAGGAGAAGAACGGCCTCATCCTGGTCACCGGCGGCACGGGCTCGGGCAAGTCCAACTCGCTGGCCGCGCTCATCGACCGCATCAACGAGACCCACGCCGGGCACATCGTGACCCTGGAAGACCCGGTGGAGTTCACCCATCCGCACAAGAAAGGCACGGTCAATCAGCGCGAGCTGGGCATCGACTTCGACACCTTCGCCTCTGGCCTGCGCGCGGCCTTCCGCCAGGGGCCCAAGGTCATCCTGGTGGGCGAGATCCGCGACCCCGAAACCATGGAGATCGCGCTCCAGGCGGCGGGCACCGGGCACCTGGTGCTGTCCACCCTGCACACCACCGACGCCGGGGCCACCATCGGGCGCATTCTGGGCTTGTTTTCCCCGGCCGAGGAGCGGCTTGTCCGCATGCGCCTGGCCGAGAGCCTGCGCTACGTGGTGTCGCAGCGGCTCTTGCCCAAGATTGGCGGGGGGCGCGTGGCCGCCTTCGAGGTGCTCAAGAACACCCTGCGCATCAAGGACTTGATCCTTCAGGGCGAAGGGCCGGAAAAGACCTTCTACGGGGTGCTGGAGCAGAGCGCCACCTATGGCATGCAGACCTTCGACCAACACTTCCTGGCGCTTTACGAGGCCGGGCTGGTCACGGAGGAGACGGCGCTTCTGTCAGCCAGCGACCGTTCGCGCCTGGGGCAGATGATCGACCGCACCAAGGCCCTGCGCGGCGACAAGGCGACAAGTCTTGTGCTTGAAGGCCTGGAAGAGGACGCGCAGTCCAAATAGTCTGGCGTTTTTTTCCTAATCTTTTGGCAAACTAGTTCACACCCTAGGCTTTTTGCGCTATGCAAAAGGCGAAAGACACCCTGGACGCCCTGTTGTGGACGCCCTGCACCTCAATGCAAAGGAGGAGTGCTCATGGCGGAATACACCCAGAAGGACCTGCCCGTTCGTGTTCATCCCGACGATCTGGTGCGACTCGATGACGGCACCACCATCCGGTACGAGACCAGCGGCGAGGCCAAGGACATCATGCTTAACGACGATTTCAACGCGGCCTGTCAGCTGTTCCCCGGCAACGACTTCATCGTCAGCGCCGGAGGCAGGGACTTTCGCGTCAGCACCGGCTACGAGGAAAACATCCTCGTCGAGGCCCTGTAAGACAAGCCACGGCCCGGCGGCTGTGGCTCCCCGCCATGGCCGCCGGCTGTCCCCCCCCCTGGAGCGGCACATGAACAAGCACCTGCTGGTCACCATCTCTGAAGACTCGAGCGCTCAACGTGCCCTGCGTTTCGTGTGCGCCTTTTTCACGCAGAAGGACGATATCCGCCTGACCCTGTTCAACACGGCCCCGCTGCCGCCCGCCGTCTGGCCCGAGGAGACCTCTTTCGAGAGCCTGCGCGAGAACGAGGCCAACGTCGAAGCCATCATCGCCTCGGGGCAGCGCGCCATGGCCAAGGCGAGGGAGGTG
>JBAYMP010000185.1:0-2767 GCA_041663505.1 Bacteroidales bacterium
CTAAACTTTTCATATCGTGCATCAAAGTTTTGCGTACCCCATGATTTATTCATGTAGTACGTCGCGTGCTTAATGAGATACTCTAGAATTGGTTTAGGAACCTCTCCTTTCGGAGAACCAAAAATCAAATTCCTTTCAGCAGTGGTAAGGAGTCTATCATACTCCGGGTGAACGATCATATAATCATCGCTATCTTCTCGACAAGGATAATCCCAGGGGCATTTATAATATCCCAATGGGAATTCCTTATTGTCGTACTGTCGCATTTCCTCCGATCTATAACCACATCTCATCGGCGGTGCTGGGATCATTTCACCATCAAGACAAGTAGCACCACTTAAAACTGATCGAGGCGTTGCATAATAAGTAGGGAGCTTTGGCTTCTCGAAATTCCAATGTCCATGGATCGGATCATAGCAAACCCAGAACTCCCAATCAGTTCTAGAGGCTAATCCGAAAGACATTGAATTCAATAGTAGATGGCAGTAACAAAAGTTCTCTACTGAAGGTCTTTCATTCCATCCGATTGTGTATAAAGGCTCATTTAGTAGCAGCATATAGTAGTCCTTTTCATCATAGGAAAGGTCCATTGTGTCATTTACAAATGGCAGAGTTCGATCTACCAATGATGGAACTTCATCTTCACCATTGGAGACAATCATTTGCTTGTAACCTCGCGAGAATATCAAACCCATCGTCCCACTCCCACTTAAAGACATGTGGTTCGATCTTAAATTCGTGATCTTCGAGTAGTCGCAGTACAACCGCATTAACTCTTCGCTTCCTCATATCCTCTATGAACTTCTGCTGGATGGGTTCTATCTTAGTCTTTGGGCCTTTGAATTCAATCCACCCACTCCAATTGATGTGGGCTAGAAATACATCAGCGGTTCCCATTTGGCCATAGGTGGAGCCAACATAAGGGATTACTAATCCCCCCGCTCTGCGAAGGGCTTCAACAAAAGGCTTTCGGAGTTGAGTCTCTGTCGGCATTTGATTTACACCTCGGACAAATTCTATTTGATCGTTTGTCGAAAGACATGAACTTCTTTTGGCATTTAAGACAAACGACTTTCTCCTGTCGAACAGGGATTACCATCAGCCTTCCTTCATTTATTGATCGGTTCACTTATATCTCCTTTATGTTAAAAGCATCGGGCGGGACAAGGTGGGTATCTCGAACCCGCCCGATGTAAAAGTGGCTACGAGCCACCTGTTAAACCTCCCTCGGCCTGGTACCTGTGATAAGTTCAAGGGAGGTTTATTTCTTCTTTCTAACTCCCCTAAATTCCATCCACAAGTCTACATGACCTTCCTTTTCACAATTCCCGAAAGTCATCTTAGACATGTAGGTGTCATAGTGATAATGGAGAAGGTACTTCTTATCAAGAAATAGCTCGATCACTTCTTCCTTCAGGCTCTCAGGCACAAGATAGTGAGCCGTGGCAATCAGGGCTTTAGGAGTCAGTACCTCTGTACCGTCTTTCAATTCGATGCACTGTTGTTTAAATTCTTTTGGAGTCATTGTATGTTAAATCCTCTATAAACCTAAGGACAGGAGAGCCCGCACTTTTGGCCATATCTTCATCTAGCCAATTAAATGAGCTTAATTGCCCTTTATCTTCCCTTAAATAGATCACTCTTGGTTCCACTTCAACACGATACTCATATTTGTGCCATAGAAAGTCAGGATCAATGTCACGTACCCATCCTACTTCAGAGCCAAGTCTTCTGTACTCAATTTTCTTCCCATCAATAAACGCCTGCTGTACAGACATTTGATATTTAAGCTGTTCTAAGTCCATTCCAGTACCTCATTAATTCTGGCTCTTGGGCTAATGTACACTCCTGGGGACTCTTTTCATCATCACGCCATCGAACAAAGATTGGATGCCTAAGCCTTCCTAAAGAAGAGACTTCCTGAAATTGTACCTCACACACTCGGCCAACATCATTTTGAGAGAAATGAAATCGTTCTTCATCTGTCATGCCAGAGCACTGACAAATCTCTTTAAGTTCATTCTTCTGGTCATAGGCAGAGCAAATCATTGCTCCGAGTGTATCCTTATATTTTCCTTTTCCAACAGTGAACCCAGTCACCACCAGATCCATAGTATGAATTCGTTTGAGTTTATACCACTTAGAGTAATGATACCTCTTTAGAACCCAACCCTCTGTCTCTGGTTTTGCTCTTGCAAGCCATACATCTGGGTCAACACATTGCACAGTGTCAAGTTTAATGAATGGAATGAAAGGAATTTTGTACAGAGAGCATTGATTAAATGCCCACTCAAGCGGATCTGTATATCTCCTTTGATTGTTGAGCCAAGGAAAAGCAAAGGCAGTGAATCTTAGTGCTGGATCATTCTCTTTAATCGCTGTTTTGATGTAGCTTGCAGGTTTGCCAGGGACAGTTAATTCCCCATCAACAGACGAATACGGTGGCAGGTCATAGAACTTCTCTATCCAGTGCCAAATATTAAACCGTTTGGCCTTTGCTGCCATCTCTGGAAAGAGATTAGATTGGCTTCTGGTATAGAAGACAATTGGATTATCACAGCTAGGCGGTTGTCGCAATACTGTGATGCGGTGCCCGTCGTACTTTTGCTGGAGATATAAAATCTCCTGCCCTTCGTACTTCTTTGTAGTACAGAACTCATGTATAAAGTTTAGTCGCATTTGAAATTCCAACTAGGGTCAGTGTCAAGGTCATCATAGGCAGGGGCTAATCCGTCCGTTTGCCTTGCAAGATTAACTCGCATCATAA
>JBAYMP010000186.1:0-2741 GCA_041663505.1 Bacteroidales bacterium
CCTTGGCGGCTGCCAGATCAACAACGTGCTGGAAATCGTCCACAGGACGGGCATACGGATTGCTCCATTGACCATGCTGGGTCTTGATCCGCTGTACACCAAATTCGTAGCTGTAGGCAACGTCAGAGGCCTTATTGTTGTTGGCATTTACGGTTTGCGTTCCGTTGAACAGCCCTTCATAATAAAGCATGTCAATACGCTTATGAGGCGCTATGACAGCCTTTTCAAAAGGATCAAACAGGAACTTGATCAGCTTGGCAAATTCTGCCTTTTTCTGTTCGTCAGAGAAGTTTACAACCCGGCTGCGGTATCTGCCTTCCAGGTAGTAAAAACGGTCCAGACGGTCATTATCCATCTGCCACTCGTCACCCATACGGGCAATGGCGCCAACCAGTTCCCTGGCTGTGGGCATCAGGTGAGTCGGTTTCTCGGCGTTTTTGTCAATAACAGACCCTACCATGGCGGCGGCATATTCTGCCAGGACAGCCTGATAGGCTTTGCTCGGCTCATATTCCACGCTCATCTCCCCTTTCCAGTCGGCTTTATAGGTGGAGGTCTTCATGTTCTCCTGGATAAAAGCGTCAAACGCTTTCGGCTCCAATAATTTTTGAATAATAGAATTCATTGTCTCTTCCTCCTATATAAATTCGTGACGGGTGGTGAGCGCTTTCTTGATCGCTGCATTGACAGGCCAGGGAAGCGTCGCTTCTTTGATCTCATAAGCCTGCAGGGTAATCACACAGGTGGGCGTTCCTTTGATCTCAACCGGGGCATAGTTCAGCCCGATTTTGGAAACTCCCTCAAATACATCAACCGACTGGTCGTTGTTTTCGGTGATCGAAAGGATAACATCGCCAGCGGTAAATGATGCGCTGGAAATGGTGAAGGTGTCGTACTCATCGCCATCGGCCCCAGGGGTTATGTCTGTGATGGTGTTGGTCCCGCCAATCTTATCGCCAACGATAAAACTGTGGCCCTTTTTGACTTTCAGCGATGTGCCGCTGCTTAACGTGGCATGAACAACGCCGGATTTTACAAGCACCGCCTGTAAGAATCCGTTAACGGCCATAATGGCCATCACAGCGCCTTTGGGAAGCCATTTCATGGAGCCGAGGTTACCGGTATAGATGTTCCAACCGGCTATCCTGCGTATACAGGTCTTCTCGTTCCAAACACCCTCTTTTGATTCGGTAGGTGTCTTTTCTTCGAAATACATAGCTTTCTTTTTTTTGGTTAGTATTACTTTTTACTTTCGCCCATTGCGTGCAACTGCTCAACAAAATCATCCGTAGAGTTCAGCCCTGTCCCGCTGGCCGGCGGTCCGGAGAATTCTCCCGTACGGGCAAGATCCTGTTTTAGTACTGCGTAATCGGCTTCGATTTGTGTGGCTACCGTCTCCAGATCCTCCTCTTTCGTAAGGGAGTATTTGTTACGGAACGCCTCCGGAATTGATTTAAGCTTCTCATGGCCTTTGAGAAGGCCGGACAGACGTGATTTTTCGTCCTTTTCCCGGTACGGGGCCAGGGCGGCAGCCACGCTGTCATCAATCAACTTTTGAACGCCCTCCGGTGTGAGCGCATTAGCAGGTGAGTTTTCAGGTTTTTTGCCTTCTTCCTCGGTTTTTTGCCCGTCTTTTAACCCGTGCTTTTTCTCGTAGTTCAAAACGGCCGTCTGTGTGGCCTCAGTAGCCCGGCTGTCTCCATAGGACTCGAGAAGTTGTTGGAAAGTTACCCCCTCAACAGCGGTGGCAACATCTTCCGCTTTAGTGACAGTCTTGGCCAGCTTGGCGGCCACCCTGCCGATAATTTTGTCGTCAACCCCAACGAATTTGGTTTTGAGCGCTTCAGTAATTTGCTGAATCATTTTCGTATACTTTTTTGGCTTTTTATGATACCGACAAAAGTATTTTTTAAAAATCCGCTCAACGAACGTTCGTGCACCTCTTATGCACCAGAATTGCACCACTTATGCACCTTTGGGAAATTGGGGAGATATTTTAATGAAAAACAGGTATTTGTTATATTCAGAAATTGTTTTACATTTGCATTGTCTCAGCGGACGTTAAATGCGCGGAGAGGTCGGGGGCAACCCTGCCACTCCCCCCCAAGAGGAAATACTTAACGGTGTTTCCTCTTGATGTTTCTAAGGGTTTCCGCTTCATACCTTTTTATCGTTCCGTCTTTGAATCTTATTACAATTTCCTTTATGTGTGTTGCCCGATTATCCTGAAATGAAGCCAAAAGCCCAGACCTGATGTCCATAACAGGATAATCTTTCGTCAAATAAATGAAAACCTCATTTGCTCTTTGTTTATCAGCTGTTTTTATGGAATTCTGTATGGCATTCTTTCCATTATCCGTGAGAGGAGTTTTACAGTCAGACTTTAAATTGTTATCAAGATTTAAGGCATCCGGGTTTTTCTTTCCATCCGTATTATCAACTGGAAGGATCCTGTAATTTGCCCCGTGATAGCGGGCAAGCTCACCGTATGCTTTTATGTTCGATTTATACTCCTGCTTATTTTGTGTTCCCTTTATAGGGAGGGAAAGAGATCCGCCACTTTTATAGAACTTCGTCTGAAAATCAAAATATTGTTCATTGTCCCGAATGAAATAAGCTGCCTTTCCACGCTCCCGGGCTGCATCAATACGGGACTGGTTCTTTTCAACCCATTTCTTGAAATTCTCCGGAACATCTTTGACCTCATTAACACTCCGGACCTTGAGTTCTTTTCCTTCCAG
>JBAYMP010000187.1:0-2718 GCA_041663505.1 Bacteroidales bacterium
AGTCCCCTGACAGTTCGATGGAAATGATCCGCTCCTTCTTTATGTCCATGAAAACCTCAAGCGATCCCCAAGGGAACCGCTGTTTGGCCCGGAATGAATAAGGGGGGTTGTGATAATTGATCCATTTATCAGAAAGAAATCCTTTTTCGATCTTTTTGATATCTTGGATTTGTTCCGGATTAAGCGTGAAGGACGCGGTGGTAAAGTGTTTCCAAAGGCGATCCATCAGCTCTTCGATCGGCATTTGTACAAATTCTTTCAAGTTTATGACCCGTTCCCGAACGCTCTTGATCCCTTTGGAAATCAGCTTGGCGTCGTCGGGCGTCAGGGAACTCACGAGTTTTTCCAAATCGGTGTCATAAAGGATGGTCCCGTGGAGAATCGAACCGTATTCGTTATTCAAAAAAGCATTTCCGGAAAACTTCTTGTCCTGGAAAAGCAGGTCGTTTCGGCCTGACAGTTCAACTTCCAAGCCCATTTTTAGAAAACAGTCTTTGATCATGCCCAGGTATTTAAAGAAAACCTGTTCCCGGTTCACGTTTTTGGAAAGGAACGTGAACATGAAGCAGCCCTCATCGGCGAACACCGCACCGCCTCCGGTTGGACGACGAAAAACGGGAATACCGTTTCGATGCGCGTATTCCATGTTGACTTCGCTGGAAATTAATTGATTTCGACCCACGACGATCGCTTTATGGAGGTCCCACAAAAAAAAGAGATCTTCTTCCAGTCGGGGCAAGAAATATTGCTCGACGGCCAAATAAAACGAAATGTCTTGTTTTCCGAGAGATTTTAAATCAATGCTTCTCATTTTTTTCTATCCTCTACTATTTTACCATAGACCCAAGCAGATTCAAATGTTTTTCGTTCTTTTCAAACAAAAAACCATTTAGTTTCCTAAATGGTTGATTGGTTTCATTCGTAAGTATTCAAGTCGTAAGGGTAGGTGATGGTCTGAACCCCCAGGCCCTTGAAATAAAGGATTGTGTAGTTGGTGACTGTTCCTTCAACGATCAAAGTCTCAACTTTGAGAACCACATCTTCGGCTCCCAGATAGACTTTCAGGGTGATGGAATCTTTTCCCGCGACAGTAAATACGGTCCCGGTATAAGACGCCAGGGTCAGAGTATAAGTCAGAACGTTATCGACTCGCGATCCGAAAACCAAAGCATCAAAGAACTCAGTCTCGGAATAGAAAGCCGCAACGCTGGAAACAAATTCGTCAAACCCGTAATTGTTGATGATGGTAGCTTCTTCAGTCGGAGTCATTTCCGCTTTGGTCTTGACTTCATTGCGAAGCATGTAAGCGAAGCCTTCCTTGACATAAACGTGAGCGGTTTCCGCTCCGGTCAAAGTATAGGCCATCGAATCGATTCCCGGTTCAGCGTTAAAGTTAAACATTAATTCCGAAGTCAAAATGTTTTCGCCGTCAACCGCTTCGATCGCGACATCTCCGGTCAAAGACTCGGAATAGTCAATCAAAGTGTCGCCAAGCAAAACTTTCAATTCAGCCGGAGTGTATTCTTTCGGCGGAATGACGATGATGTCTTCGGTAACGGTAATGCTCTTGGTTTGTTCGCCGACGCCTTCAACCGAAACGGTGATGGTGACGGTTCCGACCGCAACTCCGGTTACCAATCCGTCATCAACGGTGGCAATGGCGTCATTGCTTGAGGTCCATACATACACGGCCTCCGGTTTGGCGGTCGTCGCAGTCAAGGTGATGTTTTCTCCGGTTTTGACGGTCTCAAGCCCGCTCAAAGTCAGAGTATAAGTTACCGGTTTATTGCAACCGATGAGCATCAAAGCCAATGCTCCCAGTAATAAATATGAAATGATTTTTCTCATGTTTCTCCTCACTTCTTCTTTCCATGGTATTATACCCGAAAACCGTTTCAGATTCAAGGTTATTCGAACATTTGGTTCAGATTTTATTGATTATTGGTAATTCGAAACATTCGGGCCGCATTGTTCTGAAAAATGTCATTGGCAATTCCGTGCCCAAATTTCCTATCAACGATCTGGAAAGCTTCATCCAAATCGTTTTTACGAAAGGCATGAACATCGCTGCCGACCAAATCAACCAAACCGTTCTTAAGCAATTTGAAGACCAGCTTCTGAACGTCTTTTCCGCCCCGGCCGGTCAAACTATTGCTGTTGATCTGAAAAAACACTCCACGTTTCTTCAAATCCAAAAGATCTTTAAATTCATAATAATTGTATCGCTCCGCATGAGCGATAACAACTTTGAAGCCGAGAACCCGACAGCTGAAAACAAGTTCTTCCATATCCGGAACCGCTTGATCAAAAGGTAGTTCCAAAAGCAAAAATTCGCTTCCGTTGATGGTCAGCAACTCGTGTCTCTTCAGCAAAGATATCATTTTCTCGCAATAGGCTATTTCCTGGCCCAAATACAAGGAGACGTCATATTTGTCCTTCACTTGTTTTTGAAAGACCGCGAAGGCATCCTTTAATTCGGATTGGGTATACCTCCTAAGATCGAGCCTTAAAGCGTGGGAAGTGATAATGATGTCCTTTATGCCGAGGGTAATCTCTCGTTCAATCATCCGAAACGATTCTTGCAAATCATCGGAGCCATCATCGAAAAACGGCAAAATGTGAGTATGGACATCAATCATCGGAATTACTCTTTTTTACTATAATAACGGTATTTATACCGGTATCCGTAGCGGTATCCGTAATTGGAGATCTTGCGAT
>JBAYMP010000188.1:0-2713 GCA_041663505.1 Bacteroidales bacterium
AGGGACGACCGGGTGTGCGTTTCGCGAGACAGACGATCTGCTGGGGGTATTCATCGAGTACCAGGGGCCGGTCTTGTGGTAAGGCGGGTTCCACAAAGGTGAGGAAAATGCGGTTGAAGGTGGATTCCCAGCTTTCCTGGGCATCCGGGAGGTGCAGACCTAGACCCAGTGCGGTCTGCCGCAATCTGGAGATGGATTGGGTGGCATCCAGATCGAATCCCGCATAGGTGTGGCAGGCTTCGGCCATGCTCATCTTCCTAAAAGGAGGCAGGAGGTGCTCGGGACAGCCGTCCAAGGCGGTATGGGCGATCAGGTCTTCAGTGATGGCAATGGAATCCTGTTCGTCGGCTCCAACGGTATAGTACTCCAGCATGGTGAATTCGGGATTGTGATGGCTGCCGACCTGTTCACAATTGCGGAAACAGGAGGAGAACTGATAGATGCTCCGTTTGATCTCGGCGATGATTTTCTTCATGTAGATTTCAGGCGAGGGAATCAGGTAGAGTTCTCTGGAACCGAGGAATTCATTGATATACTGGGTGGCGAAATTCTCTATGGTGGATTCTGGGATAAGATCGGGTGAAAGGGTGGGGGTGGCCACCTCCAGATATTGTTTCTGGCGGAACCAGGCCCGCATATTCGCCAACAGATCGCTCCGTCCCTGTATTGATTGGATATCCATACCGGGATGATACCCTAGCCGGTAGGATTTGTAAAGAAACCTGGGAGTCCAGTTTGCATCGATATACAGGCCGTAGTGATGTTAACCCATTGTAACTGAAAGGATAACAAACATGCAAGACTGATATGGCGGTAGACACTCCCCTCAGGTATACGTATACTTGTGCAGATGGAAAAATCGATGTACGAGACTGATGATATTATTTTCGCCCTGGCCACTGCGTGGGGCACAGGGGCGCTTGCCGTGATACGGATTTCCGGAAAGGGTTGTGTGGCGGCTCTGGCGCCTTGTTTCTCCCGTTCCGAGGCGCTTCTGGCGGCGCCTACCCATCGGAATGTCTATGGTGTGCTTTTTGATCCACAGGATGGCAAGGCCGTGGACCAGGTGGTGGTGGCGGTGTATCGGGATGGCCATGGCTATACTGGCGAGGAAAGTGCCGAGTTGTCCTGCCACGGCAGTATCCCGGGAGTCGAGGCGATTCTTGGGTTGCTGGGGAGAGCGGGAATGCGGCCGGCAAATCCTGGGGAATTCACTTTCCGCGCTTTCATGCATGGCAAGATCGATCTCACCCGCGCTGAAGCGGTGCAGGAGATAGTAGGCGCGCGTTCGCGTACAGCGCAGAGCCTGGCCCTCAACCGCCTGGAAGGTGCTTTATTCACGGTTCTGGAAGAGATAAAGGGCCAGGTTCTGGATGCATTGAGCGTGGTTGAGGTGCAACTGGACTACGCTGAGGATGAGATCGGGGGGGATACCTCGTTTCCCTTCGACACCATCGTCTCGGCCAAGGATCGCATCGATACACTGGTTTCCACCTATGGTGTTGGCCGGTTGTATAGCCAAGGGGCACGTATCGTGCTGGCAGGTTCGACCAATGCGGGAAAATCCACCTTGTTCAACCTATTGCTCAAACAGGAGCGTTCCATTGTCTCCGATATCCGGGGAACCACCCGGGATTTCATCGAGGCCGAAGCGGTGGTCGGAGGAGTGCCTGTGCGCTTGTACGATACCGCTGGTTTGCGAAAATCAACCGATGCCCTTGAGCAGGAGGGAATCCGCCGGACCGGATATTTGATTGAGCAAGCCGATCTGATCCTGTTGATGTTGGATGGTACGGATCAGCTGGACGGGACCACCGAACAGGCCATCGGTATCACCGCCTTGAAAAAGGATCCCCGATGCATAGTGGTATGGAACAAGACCGATATAGCCGGGGAAGTCGTACCGGACGGCAGTTTCCCACTGAGCGCGAAACAGGGCAGGGGATTCGCCGGCCTGCAGGCAGAAATTGTGCGGCGGTTGAAAAAAGGCGCCGGTGCTCCTGGGGATGACGGGCTAGTGATAGAATCGACGCGGCAGCGCGATGAACTGGTCAGGGCTTCCGAAGCTCTAGAGGCAACTCTGAGGCTCGCTCACGAGGGATTGCCCTTGGATATTGTGGCCATCGAGATGAATGAGGCTATCAATGCATTGGGAAGTCTGACCGGTGAGGTGGCTTCGACGGATATACTTGAGCATATTTTCAGTGGATTCTGTGTTGGAAAATAAGTAGGAATAGATATATGGATTACGATGCGATAGTCATTGGTGGCGGCCATGCCGGCATAGAAGCGGCCCTTGCGCTTTCAAGAATCGGGTTCAGAACCTTGATGATCACCCAGAGTCTGGATGCGATTGGACGGTTGTCGTGCAATCCCGCGGTGGGTGGGTTGTCGAAGGGCAATCTGGTGCGTGAGGTGGATGCCCTGGGGGGTGAGATGGGGCACTTGATCGACCGGTCGATGATCCAGTTCAGGATCCTCAACCGGCGGCGTGGTCCGGCAGTCCAGGCCCCGCGGGCCCAGGCGGACAAATTCACCTATCACCGCAATGCCAAGGAGACCCTGGAGGCTCAGAAAAACCTGTCGCTGTTCCAGGACACGGTAGTTGATATCCTTTTGGAAGCGGATGGTATCAGAATCTGCGGAGTAGTTACCGAACGTGGACATCGTATCACTGCCAAAGTAGTGGTGCTCACTACCGGGACCTTTATGG
>JBAYMP010000189.1:0-2694 GCA_041663505.1 Bacteroidales bacterium
TATCAAACCAAGGAAACTGCTTTGCTTTTTCAACGGATGTGCCGGTGGCAATCACAGTGTGTCCATTGTCGATCAGCCAGGCAACAACATGCCTGCCTACAAAACCTGTAGAACCTGTAACAAGGATTTTCATCACTGAATCTCCAGTTCAGGAATTGCTGTTACAAACTTTCCACCCCATGCCCTGATAAATGCATTTTGCTGCATAATCTCCTCTTTTAGATTCCATGGGAAGATTATCAGATAATCCGGTTTTAGTTCTTTGATTTTTTCTGGTGACACCACCGGAATATGTGACCCTGGCAAAAATCGTCCCTGCTTGTGTGGGGATGCATCGGCAACCACTTTTATCATTTCCTTTCCCTTCACCCCGCAATAATTCAGGAGCGTGTTTCCTTTTGCAGCCGCTCCGTATCCTGCAACAGTTTTTCCCTCTTTTTGCGCCTGTAATAAAAATGAAAGGAAGTCCAAACGAATCTTTTCCACACGTTCCTGGAAATTGGAATATGCATTCAATGTTTCCAGACCAAATTTATGTTCTATTTCCAAAATATCTGATACAGATTTTGCCACGCTGAATCCTGCATTATCATGACATGCATAAATCCGGAGTGAACCACCATGTGTGGGCAGTTCATCCACATCATAGATTGTCAGATCATGTGCGGCGAATACCCTTTGAACTGAACCCAATGAAAGATAGGAATAGTGTTCATGGTAAATAGTATCAAACTGATTTAAGCGAAGCAGATTTAGAAGATGCGGGAATTCCATTGTTATTGTTCCAGAGGTACTAAGGACAATTTTCAGCCCCTCAACAAAATCATTGATATCTGGAACATGTGCGAGAACATTATTTCCGATTATTAAATCCTGTTTTTCTCTTTCTGTAATTATCTGATCTGCTAGTTTTTCACCAAAAAATTCAGGGATGGATTCAACACCTTTTTCTTTTGCTGCAGGTATTGTACTCGTTGATGGTTCAACTCCAACACAGGGGATGCCCCTCTTTACAAAAAATTGCAAAAGATATCCATCATTTGATGCAATTTCCATTACATGTGACTTTTTTGATAATGAAAGCCGATCAGTTATCATATCAACGTATTTTCGTGCATGCTCCACCCATGACGTTGAGTATGAACTGAAATACAGATAATCATCATCAAAGATGTCTGCAGATGAGGCGTATTCATCTACTTGGACAAGCCAGCAGTGTTTGCACACCATTATTTTCAGTGGATAGAATGTCTCCGGTTCATTTAATTGCTCTTCACGCAGGTAGGCATTTGATGGTGGAGCATTTACTAAATCCAGAACAACATCTTTGATTTCATTACCACAAAATCTACATTTCATATTTTCACTCCAATAGTATTTGGATTGATAAAGGAATGCTTTGCATCTTTTTCTGATAATTCGGTTATTTGCAGTGGCCATTGAATATTTAGTTGCGGGTCATTATATCTCAGTGCACCTTCACTCTCTTTGTTGTAGAATTCGGTGTGCAGATACAACATTTCCACATTGCCATCCAATGACTGAAATCCATGGGCGAAACCTTCGGGAATCACAAACATATTCATTTTCTCAGCAGATAATTCCACGCCATGCCATTGGAGATATGTTTTAGAATCCAGCCGCAAATCAATTGCTACATCAAACACTTTTCCCTTGATACACCGAACAAGTTTCATTTCAGCATGCGGCGGTTTCTGGAAATGCATTCCTCTGATGGAACCTTTCTTCACCGTTCTCGAAAAGTTCACGTTTTTGATATGCCTGTTTCCCAGTATCTCAGCCAACTCCTCCTCACAAAACCAGCGGGCAAATGCCCCGCGATGATCAACAAACGCATTCGTTTCTACGATGTATAAGCCTTTCAGCGGTGTTTCAGTGATCGTTAATTTACCCATCTCACTACTCCAGATTTTTCGTATAAGCGGCGATATCAGCCTGACTTAGTTCTCTGGCATCTGCTCCGGCATAATAATTCTTATACCATTCGGCAGTTCTCTTCATCGTCTCAGTAACATCCCACTGCTGTTTCCAGCTAAGAATGCTCTCTGCTTTTTTGGAGGACAGGGTCAGGAACGCGGCTTCATGCAGATGCTTTGTATTTGTATCATATTCTGCTTTTCCTATCCCCCATACATTATAGAACGTGTCGATGATCTCAGCGACCGTTACTGCGGGACTATTCTCTTTCGGGCCGAAGTTCCAGCCATCAGCATAAACGGCTGCATTCGTCTGCATCATCTTTGCTGCAAGGAGCATATAGCCGGAGAGCGGCTCCAGTACATGCTGCCAGGGTCGGACGGCGGTTGGGCTCCGGATCTTCAGAGATCTACCGGATGTGACGGCACGAACTGCATCCGGAATGATCCTGTCCTCTGCCCAGTCTCCGCCTCCAACAACGTTCCCTGCACGAACCGAGGCGATCATCACTCCATGCTTTGCGACATCGTCAGGCGGGAAAAAGGAGCGACGATATGATGCTACGGCAAGCTCTGCACATCCTTTACTGGCACTGTAGGGATCATGACCGCCCATGCGATCGGTCTCGGCATACCCTTCAGCTTTCCCCACGTTCTCGTAGCATTTGTCGCTCGTGATCATCACAACAGATCATGGTTTACCTAAACTTCGCACAGCATCCATCAGGTAGATGCTTCCCATAACATTTGTGTCGAA
>JBAYMP010000190.1:0-2672 GCA_041663505.1 Bacteroidales bacterium
CCGGCAACTTTTCCCTGAATACCACTCATTAAAGATGATGATTTTGCCATTGTCAGATCATCAGCTTTAACAGTAGAAGTAGCATACCCAACCGATTTTTGAGAACGGGTCATACCCATTGCTGTAATAACGACCTCGTCTAAAACATTAGATGTTTTTAAGCTAACATTAATAACAGATCTCCCACTTACAGCAATTTCCTGTTTCTCATAACCGAGGAAGGAGAATATTAAAACTGCATTAGCAGGACAAGAGACAGTGTACAAACCGCTGTCGTCGGTCATTGCTCCACCAGTATTACTTCCTCTTATCTGGACGTACGCTCCTAAAAGCGGACTACCATCATCTGCATCAGTAATAGTTCCGGTGACTTTGATATTTTGCGCGTAATTAACGCTTGTTGCAAAAACCAAAAAAGCCGTAAACAATAGTCTAATTTTTTTCATTTACAAAAGTTTTAGTTAATAATTTAAGTTAATTTTTTAGTTTAAGTGAACTTTCCCGGGAAAGTCGTACAAATTTAATAAAAATTAATTCATCTCAAAATTTTTGACTAAAAAGGTTATTCGATTTGGGTTAAAATTTTTAGTTTTTTTATTGCATCTGCAAATTAATTCTAACCAATGATGCAGTAATTTCAAATAATTTGTAACAAATATAGATAATCTGAAAGATTATGAAAACATTTACACTTTCGTCCGCTCTGGCACGTGGTACAGTTTATGTAACCAGATTTTCAAACAAAATAAATTTCAGTTTTATTATGAAACGAATATTTTTGACAATTTCTGTTCTCTTGGTAGCAGTAACAATATTTGCTCAAGAGAAAAACTTTATTGACCAGAACTATATAGAAATTACCGCAAGAGCAGAGCGGGAAGTGGCTCCGGATGAGATATTCCTTAATATAAAGATAAACGAGAAGGATAACAAAGGCAAAGCCTCTTTGGAAAAACAGGAAAAAGATTTGTTCAAAAGATTGTCATCCTTAGGAATAGATCTGAAGGAGGATTTGCAGATTATGGATATATCCACCCTTCTTCAAAAATATCTTCTAAAGAGAGATGTTGTAATAACTTCAAAATCGTATCTGCTTAAAGTTCATTCAACCGAGATGCTTATTAGAGTATTCCAGGAGCTGGAATCGCTTTCCATTCCGGAAGTTAGCATTGAAAAAACATCTCTTTCCAATATGGATGAAGTAAGACAAGAGGTAATGGTTATGGCCGCAAAGAGTGCAAAGCAGAGTGCCGAGGCTTTGGCTAAATCTTTAGACAGAAAGCTGGGAAATGCTATCTTCATACAGAGTTATGATAACTATCCGCGTCTGTTCAAAAGCACGGCCGCAGTCCGGGGAACAGCAAATCTCGAGATGGAGAGCGAAGACGCATTTACAGCTCCCGCACTGGATTTTGAAAAGATAAAATTTGAGCAGTCTGTTTTGATAAGATTTAGTCTGGAATAAGCATGATGAAGAAGACGCGAAGCATTTTTAGAATATTCACAACATCCATAACAATTCTGCTGACAGTTGCCTTTGTACTGGAATTCAGGCACATTCATGCAAATTCCGGTAACAATCAGGCAGCTTTGGAAGATGAGCTTCCAATAGCAATTAACCATCTTCTCTCAAATGATCTTTCCGATATACCTGAGGCAAAAAAGCTGGATTCACAGATAGAGAAATTTATGAGGGAGTGGAGAATCAAAGGTGCATCCATAGCTATAATGAAGAATGAGAAACTGATTTACACCAAGGGTTACGGATGGGCAGACGAAGAGGCTAATGTTAAAACGGATGTAAGACAAATATTCAGGATTGCTTCTCTTTCCAAATTAGTTACTGCCACGGCTATAATGAAGATGACAGAGGACAGCCTGATAGAGCTCTCTTCAAAACCATTCTGCATTGGCGGCGCATTGGATCTTCCGCAGTTTAAAAACATAAGGGACAAACGGGTCAGAAATATTACAATAGAAGAGCTTCTCAGGCATAGAGGAGGTTTTACCCTCAGAGGGGGTGATCCCCTGTTTAATACGCTTTTGGTAAAGTCCAGGATGCATCTGGATTCAATTCCAACAAATGATGATGTAATTGCTTACGCCCTGTCTCAGAATCTGGGATTCACACCGGGTTCCGGTACGAGATATTCCAACCTTGGTTACCTTATTTTATCCCGGGTAATTGAAGTGGTAAGCGGCAAAAGTTATGAAGAGTATGTAAAAGACAGCATTCTTTACCCCTCTGGGATTTATGATATGCATATTGCAAAAAATTATTATTCAAACAAATATCCAAACGAGGTTAGATATTATCAACCTGAAAACGAAGAGTTGGTGGAGGCATTCGATGGTAGCGGAACTATGAAACCAAGGTGTTACGGCGGGAATAATATTGAGGGGCTTTTGGGAGCTGGTGCCTGGGTTGCATCTCCCTCTGAACTGCTTCTTTTTGTAGCATCAATTGATGGCAAACCCAACATTCCTGACATCATATCCAAAAAGAGCATCGATATAATGACATCAAGTTCTGCCCAGATATTACCTATCGGATGGGCAAAGGTAAACAGCAGCGGCGACTGGTCAAGAACCGGAACCCTTTCCGGAACCAGCGCTCTTTTAAAGTATCAGAGAGACGGAACCTCCTGGGTATTGATTACGAACACAAGTTC
>JBAYMP010000191.1:0-2663 GCA_041663505.1 Bacteroidales bacterium
AAATTCATCGCATTTACCTTCTGTACCCCCGGATCACAGGTGCAGAGTTCGGCGATCCACTGTCTGATCGCGGCAAAACCGGTTTTTTGTTCAAAAGAATCGGGATAAATCATAAGCTACCAATATCTCCGGCGCACTAATAAAAGAAAAGCAGCGGCCGCTTCGGATTCCGGATCCCAGGAAAATTTTTCCTGAAGATAATTCAACGCCGAGTCCAGACTTCCGGCCCGGTTAATTTCCTGAAGCGTTTCAAAAAATAATTTAGGATTACTGCCGAACAACTCACGGGTAAAAAGGAACCGGTCGTTGAGTCCGATGGCCGAGCTGATATCTGACAAAGGAGGGGCCAACAGGGAATTCAGGGGAGTTTTCGGCTGTATCTCAGTCCCGTGATCTGATGCATCCTTCGGTTCCGGATGAGGCTCCGGAGTAACTGATTTTTCAGATGAAACCGCCGTTTCTTCTACTAAAAGCAATTGTTCGTAAAGCTTCTCTATCCGGTGTAACAGAATTCCTTTAACCACAGGAAGCCGGGATTGATCCGGCTCCAGCCCCGATACAAATTGCCGGAGACTCTCCAGTTCTGTGACAAATTTTTGAAAAGAATATTCCTCCTTCATTGCAATCTCTCTTGAAAAAATCTTTACTTCGAAAAATAATGAATTTTCGCTTATAAATGGACTATTTTTGTCAGGGTAAAAAAGTAAACATTTTCCCTGCGACACAAAGTTATTAAAATTGATCAACGAACCTTCCCCTGAAAAGGAAAAACACAAGCGGACAGAAAGTCCGGACAGTATGCAAAACATCACTGAAACAGCCTCTCTTCTCCGGGGAGAACTTTTAGGAGAAAGAAATCTTCTTTATCATCAAATATCGATTGATACCAGAACACTGGCCAATCCCTCAGACACCCTCTTCTTTGCCTTAAAGGGAAAGAATCATGACGGGCATAAATATATTGACGAAGCTTATCAGGCCGGAGTCCGCTGTTTTGTGACCGATGAGCCGGTTGATACGGCGAAATATCCGGGAGCCGCTTTTATACAAACGGAAGACTCCCTGGACTCCTTACAAAAACTAGCAGCGGCACACCGCCGGGAATTTCCGGTCCCTGTCATTGCCGTTACCGGAAGCAATGGAAAAACCGTCGTGAAAGAGTGGATCTTTCAATTGTTGCGGAATGATTATAACGTGGTCCGAAGTCCCAGAAGTTACAATTCCCAGGTAGGCGTCCCCCTTTCGGTGATGCAGATGCAGAAAGAGCATACCCTCGCTATTTTTGAAGCAGGGGTTTCCCAACCGGGAGAAATGAAAAAATTAAAATCCATTATTGAACCGACCCTCGGAATATTCACCCACCTGGGAGATGCACACCAAACCAATTTTCTTTCCCTGGAACAGAAGGCCGTTGAAAAGGCCTGGCTTTTTACTGACTGTGAAATGGTTATTTATTGCAGGGATCAGAAAATAATCGGTAAAGCCATCAAAAATCTGGGGGTGAAAACTTTTACCTGGACACTGCGGGAGGATTCCGGAGCGGATCTGAAGGTAAAGATTCAGGAGAGAACGAGCGGGAATACGCGGATAGAATTTCGTTTTCAGGATGCGGTTTTCAATACCCTCCTGCCATTTGGGGAGGATGCTTCTATAGAAAACGCCTGCCATACCGTAGCCCTGCTTTGCTATCTGGGTTATCAGGGAGAGGAAATTTCCCGCAGGTTGGTACAACTGTCTCCCGTTGCGATGAGGCTGGAACAGAAACAGGGCATTGAACATTGCACCCTGATTAACGACACCTATAATTCTGATCTCGGATCCCTCACCATTGCCCTGAATATGTTATCCGGGCAACATCAAAATCCTAAAAGAACCCTGATCTTATCGGATATACTTCAGACCACACGGAAACCCGCAGCCCTTTACGTCGAAGTGGACCGTATGCTCCGGGAGCATCAGATTGACCGCCTCATAGGCATCGGACCGGAAATCAGCCATCATGCCTCCGTTTTTGCAACGCCTCATCAAAGCTTTTTCCCGGATACAGAAACTTTTCTGGCCCATATCCCCGAATTTCACGATGAAGCCATCTTAATCAAAGGATCGAGAGATTTTCGCTTTGAAAGAATTGTAAGCCTGCTGGAGGACAAGGCCCACCAGACAGTACTGGAAATCAATCTGGATGCATTTTCCAGAAATCTGAGTTATTTCCGGTCGCTGTTGCATCAGAACACTAAGATTGTCACGATGGTCAAGGCCTTTTCATACGGAAGCGGCTCTTTTGAAATCGCCAATCTGCTGGAACATCATCGGATTGATTATCTCGCAGTCGCTTTCTCTGATGAAGGAAAGGCCCTGAGAGAAAAGGGGATACAGATACCGATCCTGGTCATGAATCCTGAACCCTCTTCCTACCCGACGATTATTAAATACCGGCTGGAACCTGAAATTTATCATTTTGCTCCGCTCCTGCGTTTTTCCGCTGCCGTAAAAAACCACAGTCTCAACCACTATCCCGTCCATCTGAAAATAGATACCGGCATGCACCGGCTGGGATTTGTCGAAGAGGAAGTGACTTCCTTAACCGAATCTCTGCTTCAGCATCGGGAATACCTCAGGGTAGCCTCGGTATTCTCCCATCTGGCCGCTGCAGACGATCCTGA
>JBAYMP010000192.1:0-2643 GCA_041663505.1 Bacteroidales bacterium
CCTTCATCCTTGGCGTGCTTCCCCTGGCCATCAGCACAGGTGCTGGCTCCGGCAGCCAGCGGGCCATCGGCACCGGCGTCATCGGCGGCATGGTGGCGGCCACGGTGCTCGGCATCTACTTCGTCCCGGTGTTCTTCGTCATCGTTTACAAGTTCGCCGCACGCAGCAAGAAGCCTCCCCTGAATCAGGCAGCCGCCGCCGCAGGTCCAGACCAGATACCGCCAGAGCCGGCTTCGCCCGAGAGCGCAACGCACACTGACGAAGCAACAACCGCTACCGATTCCTCCAGTGAGGTGAAATAATGCGCACACGAAAACACGCCCTGGCTGCGGCCTTCCTGGCCGCCCTGCTCCCCGTCTTTGCGGGAGGGTGCTCCATGGCCCCCAAATATGTGCAACCGCAACCGCCTCTGCCAGCCGATTGGACCACCGGCGACACGGCCAAGTCCACTCCTGGCGCAAAAGTGCAGGACTGGCGAACGGTTATTGCCGACGAGCCCATGAAGCGGCTGGTTGACCTGGCCATCGCCAACAACCGCGATCTTCGCGTTGCCGCCCTGAATATCGAAAAGGCCCAGGCGCAGTATCAGATACAGCGCGCGGACCTCTTCCCGAAGATCGACGCCACGGCGGGCGCCAACATGCAGCGCACCCCGGCCAAGCTCTCCAGTTCCCGTACGGCGGTCACATCCCGCGCCTACAGCGTGGGCCTGGGCTTCAGCGCGTTCGAACTGGACCTTTTCGGCCGAATCCAGAGCCTGAAAGACGAGGCGTTGGAGACCTTCCTGGCCACGGAGGCTGCCAAGCGAAGCGTGGAACTCTCCCTGGTGGCCGAGGTCGCCACGGCTTACCTGACACTTGCGGCCGACCGCGAGCAACTCAGCCTTGCCAAAGAAATCCTGGAAACTGAACAAGCATCGTACGAAATAGTGAAGTACCGCTTCGACTTTGGTGTTTCCAACGAACTCGAACTCTCCCAGGCGCAGACCACGGTGGATACCGCGAGGGTGAACGTGGCCAACTACACCGCCAAGGTGACGGCTGACGAGAACAACCTCTCTGTGTTGGTGGGTATGCCGCTCACGGCCGAGATGCTGCCGGCCAAGACCCTGGCCGAAGTGACGCCATTGAACCCGGTGCCTGCAGGTCTGCCCTCCGAGGTGTTGACCCGCAGGCCGGACGTGCTGGCCGCGGAGCACCAGCTCAAGGCCGCCAACGCCGACATCGGCGCGGCCCGCGCCCGCTACTTCCCGTCCATCGGCATCACCTCCAGCATCGGGTTCGCCAGTTCGCAGGTCAACGACCTGTTCAACGCTCCGGCGGGGGCCTGGTCCTTCGTCCCGCAACTCACCCTGCCCATCTTCCACTCCGGGGCCATCCGCGCCGGGGTCAAGGCCTCCGAGGCCCAGCGGGACATCATGGTGGCCACGTACGAAAAAATCGTGCAGGCGGCCTTCAAGGAAGTCTCCAACGCACTGGCCCAGGCAGCTTCTCTCTCCGATCAGGTGGAGGCCCAGACCTCGCTCACCAAGGCCACAGGCAAGAGCTACGAGCTCGCCACGCTGCGCTATGAGAACGGCGTCGACTCCTACCTGACCAAGCTCGACTCGCAGCGCTCCTTCGCCTCGTCGCGGCAAGGCCTCATCTCCACGCGCCTCTCGCGGCTGACCAACACCCTGACCCTGTACAAGGCCTTGGGCGGTGGCTGGTCCTCCGAGCAGACCGGAGACAAGGAGCCGGCAACAGACGCCGCCCAGGGCGTGAAGGTTGCGGAGGCCAAGTAGGCCAAGCCGCTCCCCCACGACTCACAACACAAAGAAAGCCCCCGCGAGATGTCTCGCGGGGGCTTTCTTTGTGTCTGGGGGGTGACGAGTCTCTAGTCGCGCCCCTTGAGGACCACGCGGGGCTTGCTGCCATCGGCGGCGCCCAGCAGGCCGTCGGCCTCCATTTGCTCAATGTAGCGGGCGGCGCGATTGAAGCCGATGCGGAAACGGCGCTGGATAAGGGAGATGGACGCGCGCCCTTGTCCTGTAACGAATTCGAGGGCCTCCGCATACATGGGGTCATCGGCAACTCCGTTGCCGCCCCCTTCGCCGGGCACCCCGGGCGCAGCCTCGCCCTCCCTGCGCCATTCGCTGAAGTCCAGATCGAACTGCTGGGGCTGGCGCGCCTTCCAATAGGCCACCACTGCCTCGATCTCAATCTCGTCGACATAGGCGCCGTGCATGCGGCGGAGCTTGGACCCGCCGGATTTATAAAGCATGTCGCCCTTGCCGAGCAGACGCTCTGCACCCACGGTATCCAAAATGGTGCGTGAATCATGGCGGCTGGTCACCTGAAAGGAGATGCGCGTGGGGAAATTGGCCTTGATGAGACCAGTGACCACGTCCACGCTGGGCCGCTGGGTAGCCAGGATCATGTGGATGCCAGCCGCGCGCGCCAGCTGCGCAAGGCGCACAATGCAGCCCTCCACGTCCTTGGCCGCAGTCATCATCAGGTCGGCCAGCTCGTCGATGACAATGACGAGGTACGGCATGGGGGTCAGGTCGGCCATGCCCTCCGGGCGCTTGTCGCCCATCTCGGCCCACTTCTGGTTGAAGCCCTCAATGTTGCGCACGCCCAGCCGCGCCAGAATTTCGTAGCG
>JBAYMP010000193.1:0-2632 GCA_041663505.1 Bacteroidales bacterium
AGCATTATCGCCATCATATTAGTAGAATGTGAGAAGCTCACGAACTTCCATTTCAACGAGATCAATCATTTCTGGGTCGTCAACGAGATCCACCTTGTTGAGGAAAACGACAATCTTTGGTACATTTACCTGACGGGCAAGAAGAATGTGCTCACGTGTCTGAGGCATAGGACCATCAGTAGCGGCTACAACAAGAATAGCACCGTCCATCTGGGCAGCACCAGTAACCATGTTCTTTACGTAGTCAGCGTGACCAGGGCAGTCAACGTGTGCGTAGTGACGTTTTTCGGTTGAGTACTCAATGTGAGCAGTATTGATAGTGATACCACGCTCTTTTTCTTCAGGAGCGTTGTCGATAGAGTCGAATGAGCGTACCTCGGAGAGACCCTTACGAGCCAGCACCATGGTAATAGCTGCAGTAAGCGTAGTTTTACCGTGGTCAACGTGACCGATAGTACCGATGTTTACGTGCGGCTTGTCCCTTTTAAAAGTTTCTTTTGCCATAATAGTAAATTTTTAATTTATAATGAATTTATCACACACTTGTAGAGCCGGTGATGGGAATTGAACCCATGACCTCTTCCTTACCAAGGAAGCGCTCTACCTCTGAGCTACACTGGCTTACTTAAGAGCGGAAGACGAGATTCGAACCCGCGACCCTCAGCTTGGAAGGCTGATGCTCTACCGACTGAGCTACTTCCGCAATAAAAAAACGTGGGGAGAGCAGGATTCGAACCTACGAAGGCGTACGCCAGCAGATTTACAGTCTGCCCCAGTTGGCCACTTTGGTATCTCCCCAAGAAATCATTTATTCAAAAAACTTAGAGCCGATGGAGGGATTCGAACCCCCGACCAGCTGATTACAAATCAGCTGCTCTGGCCAACTGAGCTACATCGGCATTTAATTGCCTTCCCTTTTAACTTTAGGGAGTGCAAAGATATGGGTTTTTGCTTAAACTCCAAAAAAATTTTCAGACAAAAAACATTAAACCTATTCTATATGCAAAAAAACCTGCTACCCATGCTACAAGAACAGTGGAAATCATTGACAAAAGTGACCATTTCCAGGTATTTGTTTCTTTTTTTATTGTCATTGCTGTCGCAACGCAAGGCATGTAAAGTAATGCAAAAATCATGAAAGAAAGTGCATTTGATTTATTAAAAACTTTTTCATCCCGTATGCGACTTGTAAGGGATGTGTGATTTGCAGAGCCAGAATGCCTGTTTTCATCGGCTTGATAGACGACGCCAAGTGTGCTTATAATAAATTCCTTTGCAGTTATGCCTGTGAAAAGGCTGATACTCATCTTCCAGTCAAATCCCAGCGGCCTCATTACTGGTTCTACAACTTTTCCGAAATGTTCAAGATAGGATACCCTATGAGCCTCTGGGTTGGATCTGTCCTTTAGTGGAAAATAATCAAGTGCCCAGACAATGATTACAGCAAGAAGTACGACTGTCCCTATTTTTTTAAGATACTCCTCTGCCGCATCCCACATATTCCTCAGTGAATGCACCAATGATGGCTTTTTGAAGAGAGGCAATGGAATGGCGTAGTCTTTTGTCCCGAAATTGAAGAAAATTTTCTTGAATAGAAGTGCCATCAATATTCCAGTAATGATACCACCAAAGTATAGAATACTCAGCATCAAAACTTGATGTTCAGGAAAGAATATCCCGGAAAAGAGGAGAAATGTAGGGATACGTGCGCTACAGGGTATGTATGGAATCATGAGCATTGTCAGAATCCTGTCATATTTGCGTTTTATCGTGCGTGTGGCAAGTATTGCCGGGATATTGCCTCCGAATCCCATAAGAAGTGGAATAAATGAACTACCATGAAGGCCGATCCTGTGCATGTACTTGTCCATTAACTTTGCTGCCCTTGGAAGATACTCTGTCTCCTGCAATAATGAGAGAAAGAAGAAGAGTATGAGAATGTTTGGCAGGAAGGCTAAAACACTTCCTACACCCATTATTACACCTTGACTGAGAAAGTCGTTAATCCAACCATCTGATAAGTTGTTGTGGATGAATGTGGCGGCCTTGTCCATCAGCAATTCTATTCCCGCCTGAGGATATGCTCCAAGACGGAATGTACAGAAAAAAATGAACCAGATTATGAAAATGAAAATAATGAGTCCCCAGAATGGATGTGTAAGTATTGTATCAAGACGGGTGGATTTATCTACAGAAATTCTGTTTTTGTCTCTTTGTTCAGGGGAGTAGTTCAGCCCTTTTAAATTTTCCGGGCCATTGATTTTTTTAAAATCCTTGAAATTCCTTTCACCACTGGCGAACATACGTGTCCCAATCTGGCGGCCTTCTTTATGAAGTTTCTTTTGAAACATCAGTAATCATATTGTATATACTTTCTTCATCGAAACAGCACTCATGCTGTAATTCTGGAACCGATCCCTGCTCTATGAAACGGTCAGGGACCCCCATGCCTATAACTTTAATGTTCAATTTGTGGGATGCTATATACTCACTGACAGCAGAGTACAAGCCTCCAATAACAGATCCATCCTCAACCGTTATTATTGTACTGCATTTCGCAGAAGCATTTTTAAGTGCAGATTCATCTATCGGTTTCAGAAAACGCATATCGTAATGCATGAGAGTAATTCCA
>JBAYMP010000194.1:0-2605 GCA_041663505.1 Bacteroidales bacterium
CAATTTCGCCCTCAAGGGCGTGGGCACGCTCATCCGCGCCCTGGCGCTGCTGCCGGAGAATTTCCGCCTGGCCGTGGCCGGGGGCAGGCATCCCGACGCCTGGCTCGCCCTGGCGCGCAGTTTGGGCGTCGAGGCGCGCGTGCGCTTCGCGGGCAAGGTGCACGACATGTCCGGCTTTTACGCCGGTGCGGATATTTTCGCCCTGCCGACCTACTACGACGCCTGCTCCAACGCCGTGCTGGAGGCCCTGGCCTGCGGCCTGCCCGCCATCTCAAGCAGCCGCAACGGCAGCGCGGTGTTTGTGGATCCGCGCCTGGTGCTGCCTGACCCCGGCGACGCGACGACCCTGGCCCGGCTTATCGCCTTGGCCGCGGCAGAGAAGGACCGCCCGGCCTTCAGCTGGCCCGACGACCGGCCCTGCGGCCTGCCGCCGTATCTCGACATGGTGGATGAGATCATCCGCCAGAAGCGGGGCCGCCCATGAGCCCGGACACCCTGGACCTGCTTTTTCTCACGCCCTCGGGCGAGACCCTGCCCAGCGTGCGCTTCCGCGTGCTGCCCTTTGTGGAGCTTGGCCGCGCGCGCGGCCTGGCTGTTGACTGGCGGCGCGCGCCAAAGGCCGTGCACCAGCGCCTGGCCTTCCTGCTCAGCCTGCCCAAGGCCCGGGTCATCGTCATCCAGCAGAAGCTTTTCGCCCCGTGGGAACTCAAACTGATCCGCCGCGCCTGCCGGAAGCTCGCCTACGACGTGGACGACGCCCTCTGGGCCCTGCACCCTGCGGAGATCGGGCAAAAGGGCAGCGCCGGGAAGGCGGCCAAGATCAAGGCGCGCTTCGCCAGCACCTGCGCGGCGGTGGACCTCGTCATCGCGGGCAACGACTATCTGGCCGGGCACGCGCGCGAGCGCCAGCCAAACGTCTTCGTGCTGCCCACGCTGCTGGACACCGACGCATACACCCCGCCGCCGCCCGACGCCTCAGGCGTGGGCCGCTTCCGCGTGGGCTGGATGGGCACCTCCGGCAATCTCTTCTTTCTGCCCGAGGTGCTGCGCCAGCTTGCGCCGCACCGCGAGCGCCTGGACATCCGCATCGTGTCCGACGCCCCTTACGAGGGCGAGCTGCGCGAGCTGGTGCGCTTCGAGCGCTGGAGCCCGACCCGGGAGGTGGACCAGCTGCGCGGCTTTGAGGCCGGGCTCATGCCGCTCACCGACGACGAGTACACGCGCGGCAAGTGCGGCTTCAAGATTCTGCAGTACATGGCGGTCGGGGCCGTGCCCGTGGCCTCGGCCGTGGGCTTCAACACCCAGATTCTCATCCACGGGCATGACGGGCTGCTCGTGCGCCAGCCCTCGGACTGGGCCACGCACATCCTGGCCCTGGCCGATGACCGCGAAACCCTGGAGCGCATGGCCAAAAACGCCCGTGCGTCCGTGGTCGAGCGCTTCAGCCTGGGGGCCGTGGCCCCACAGCTCTGGCGCGCGCTGGGGCTGGCCTAGCCCCGGACCCGAACCGGCGCGCCGCTGCACAGCCGCCTCGCCGCACTCTCCCGCAGCGCCCTGGAACCTCTGCGCCTTGCGCGGACACCCCTTCCTCTCCCGCCTGTGAATGCTGCCCGGCATTCGCCGCAGTCTATTGGCAAAACAGCGAAAATGCCCTAACCTCTATCAAACCTGCTGCACTTGGCATGTTCCGGCATATTTCCTCCCAAGGAGCCCACAGATGTCCACTGCGTCGCGCCGCCTGGAGATTCTCGCCCCCCTGTCCGGAGTTCTTGTTCCCCTTTCCAGCGTGCCTGATCCGGTCTTTGCCCAGAAAATGGTGGGCGACGGCGTGTCGCTGGACCCCACCTCGGCTGAGGTGCTTGCGCCCTTGGATGGCGTGGTGACCCAACTGCACGAGTCGCACCACGCGCTGACCATCACTGGCGGCGGGGTGGAGCTGCTCATCCATGTGGGCATCGACACTGTGCTGCTGCGCGGGACGGGCTTCACCCCGCTGGTGGCCAAGGGCGACACGGTGCGCGCCGGACAGCCGCTGCTCGCCTTCGACGCCGACCTGGTGGCGGGCAAGGCCAAGAGCCTGCTGACGCAGATCGTGGTGGCGAACATGGAGGCCGTGCGCAGCCTGATGCCGGCCAACGGGGCTGCAAATGAACTGGTGCAGGCCGGGCGGGACGTGATCATGACCATAGAGTTGGCGGACGCCCCGGCAGGGGCTGGGCCAGCCGTCCCGCACACCGGTTCGCACGCGGGTCAGGCCGAAGCCCTGCTCTCCGAGCCCGTGGTGATTCCTAACGTCGCGGGCCTGCACGCGCGCCCGGCAGCCGTGCTGGCGGCCGAGGCCAAGCGCTTCAGCGCGGACGTGCGTCTGCTGCGCGAGGCGAGCGGGGCAAGCGAAGCGGGCGAGGCCAACGCCAAAAGCGTTGTCGCCATCCTGGGCCTGTCCCTGCGCCAGGGCGAGGCCGTGCGCCTGCGGGCCAGCGGGGCCGACGCCTCCATCGCCTTGACCGCGCTCGCCAAGCTGCTGGCTGCGGGCTGCGGCGAGGACCCCGGCAAGGCCCCGGCCCCGCCGTCGCCGGTGGTGGCGCCTAAGCCCGCCGCACAGCTG
>JBAYMP010000195.1:0-2580 GCA_041663505.1 Bacteroidales bacterium
AAGCAATACCTATGTGGATTTAGGCAATTCCGATTCGCTGAAAATTACCGGCAGCCAGACTATTGCGATGTGGATAAAACCTACGAATTTTTCAGCCCGGCGCAATCCGGTTGATAAGGCCTATGGCGGTGAAGGGACAATGACCATGGAAACAAGCGGCGGAGTTACTTATTACTACGGAACCAGCGGGGCCAACGGAAGTCCTTATCAAAGCTTTGGAAGTTCGGCATTGACATCAGGGTCCTGGAATCATATTGCCATTGTCCGCGACCTGGATAATATGAAATTAAGGTGGTATATAAATGGCGTTAAAACAAATGAAACAAACGCGAGCTATGCCGCGGCAGCTCCTTCGGGCAGTAATTTGAGGATAGGCTTGGGGTATGCGGGTGCTTTTCTTGGTTTGATCGATGAGCTCACCATTTATAACAAAGCTTTATCCGATACCGAAGTGACGGATCTTTCCTCTGGAAGCGCAAGCGAGATAAGTATCCCTTATTGTTTTAACCTAGTGGAAACTAATACTACCTCGCCTTCTTTGTCCGGCTGGGAATACCGTGAAGAGATCAGGATCGATAACACGGACGGTAAGGAGCTGAAGAATTACCAGGTTAAAGTCGCTTTAGATAAAAGCAGTTCCGGTTTCTGGTCAAGGTGCAAGAGCGACGGTTACGATATCAGATTTGTGGACGCGGATAACGCGACGATCTTGAATTATTACCGGCAGAGTTTTGATTATGCGAATCATACCGCCACATTATGGGTTAAGGTGCCTTTGATACTTGCCGGAGAGACCAAGAGTATCTACCTGTATTACGGCAGGGCAGATGCCGCCGATGCCTCTAGTTTTAACAACACAATGGTCAAGGACTTTAATGAAAAGGAAAATAATGTTTCGGGGATAAATTTGGACGGAACAGATGAGAAGGTGAGCGTGGGCAGTTCGGAATCTTTGGGTATTACCTCCAGCTTCGCCTTGGAAGCGCAGGCAAATGTAGGCATCGATTATTGGCCGCAAGGCTGGCTTTACCGGAAAACGATAAGTATCGACAATACGGGAGAACCGCAAATTTCAAACGTTGTGGTGCAGTTTGATGTCCCCTATCAGGCGGAAATAAAAAATGATTATTCCGATCTAGCGTTTTGGGAGAAAGATCATAGCCGTAAATTGCGTTATGAAATAATGAGTCATGACGGGACGAAGGCTACCGTGCGCGTGGAGATGGATCTTCCTGAAAATGCCGCAAAAGATATATTTATGTATTATGGTAATGCTTCTGTTGTTTCAGGAAGCATGTCGGTGGGGACAGTAATTTCGGATATCAAGGTTGCTTCAGGAAATAATTCTACGGATAGGTATGTTTACGTGGATGGTATCTTACGCGATACCACGCAGAGAAGTTATTCTGTTACGAGGCTGGATGAAAAAGGGGATTTTGTGGAAGTAAAAAGATACGATTGTTACGGGAGTTTTGAACAGGCGACTGCGATGAAAACCTATTTGTCCGGCCTGCCGTGGGGAACGGTTGTTATTGTCAATACCTATAATGAACCCCGGAATAATGTTTATAATAACAGCACGTTAATAGCGGCATTGGCGGAATTCGGCGCTACTTCCTCGACGATACAGAGCTTGCAATCTTCAGGAAGCTATATCTTGATAGGCTGGAAAGGCGCCGGAGCCGGGAATGCCCTGGTAGAAAAATCCGGCGCTACAAATGTGAGCGTTTTTTATGATACGGAAACGGAAGGAGATCTTTTAGCAGCTAAGGTGTGCTCTCGCGCTGTTGTTTTTAATCCACAAGAAATAGAGTCTTCAACATTAAAGTGGTTACCGGGTTTTAAATATAGACAAAAAATGACTTTTAGCAATAGCGCGGGAAATAATACGGTTAATGCTCAGGTATCTTTTAATGTTGTTTATTTAGCGGGTAAAATGAATACAGATTATTCGGATTTACGTTTGGTTGACTCCGACGGTAAGATTTTAAGGTTCAGGATTTATGGTTCGGATTCCACATCCGCAAAAGTTTTTTTAGAAATACCGTACTTTCCATCAGGAACTGCCAAAGATATTTACTTATATTATGGGAATGCTAAAGCAGATAGTGTTGCTATTGCAGATCCTAGCCAAATGCAAGATGTTCCTAGGGATGGTCTTCAATATTGGTGGAAATTCGATGAAGGTGAAGGAAGTAATACTTATGATTGTGTAAATAATGTTGTCAGTGTCCTTAATGGTAATTATTCGTGGGTCGATGGGAAGATTGGTAAGGCGATAAAATTAGAGGGCAATGCTTCTATTGATCCATCTACTTCTGTCGGGCTGAACGATAATAATAAAACATTGGCTTTATGGTTTAATCCGAGTGATTTTAGCGGATCAAAATTTATAGCGGGAAAATCATGGTATACTCCTACCAGAGATTCTTATACAATCAGCCTAGAAGGTTCGACTTTAAAAGCGAGGATTGTGTATGTGGCAGGCACTTCTAGCGATGCAGGACAATATGTAGAATTAAGTACGGCATTACCGACTACAAATACCTGGTATCACGTTGCGTTGGTGCACGATTATTC
>JBAYMP010000196.1:0-2579 GCA_041663505.1 Bacteroidales bacterium
CGGTGCACAGACAATGACCAAGACCGCGACACTGATCATCGACGGCAAGTCCTTTGAGCTGCCCATGGTCGAAGGCACCCTGGGCGACCGGGGCATCGACATCACGCGCCTGCGCGCCGAGACCGGCTGCATCACCTACGATCCCGGCTACGTCAACACCGGCCCGTGCAAGAGCGCCATCACCTACGTCGACGGCGAGCAGGGCATCCTGCGCTACCGCGGCTACCCCATCGAGCAGATCGCGGAGCGCGGCTCCTTCACCGAGACGGCCTGGCTCTTGATCTTCGGCGAGCTGCCCACCGGCGACCAGCTCTCGCGCTTCTCGGCCGGCCTCTGCGCCGAGGAGCTGCTGCACGAGGACGTGAAGCACCACTTTGAGGGCTTCCCGCCCAACGGGCACCCCATGGCCATGCTCTCGGCCATCGTAAACTCCCTGGGCTGCTACCATCACGACCTGCTCGAAATCGAGAGCAAGGGCGAATTCTACCTGGCCGCCTCCAAGATCATCAGCAAGGTGCGCACCATCGCCGCCTTCAGCTACCGCAAGAGCATGGGCCTGCCGTTCATGTACCCGAACCCGGCCCTGTCCTACTGCCGCAACTTCCTGCACATGATGTTCTCCATCCCGCACAAGCACTATGACCCCTCGCCGGAGGCCGTGCGGGCGCTGTCGCTGTTCCTGGTGCTGCATGCGGACCATGAGCAGAACTGCTCCACCTCCACGGTGCGCATGGTGGGCTCCAGCCAGGCCAATCTGTTCGCCTCGGTGTCGGCCGGCATTTGCGCCCTGTGGGGCCGCCTGCACGGCGGGGCCAACGCGGGCGTGGTGGAGATGATGGAGCAGATCCGCGACGGCAAGCGCTCCCCGCGCGAGGTGCTGGAGCTGGCCAAACAGAAGAAGTTCCGGCTCATGGGCTTCGGCCACCGCATCTACAAGAGTTATGACCCGCGCGCGGTGCTCTTGAAAAAGGCCGCCCACGACCTGCTGCAGAAAATGGGCAAGCCCGACCCGCTCATGGACATCTCCATGGAGCTGGAGTCCCTGGCCCTGTCCGACCCCTACTTCGTGGAACGCAAGCTGTACCCGAATGTCGACTTCTACTCCGGCATCATCCTGCGCGCGCTGAACATTCCGGTGCAGATGTACCCGGTGATGTTCGCCATCGGGCGCATGCCCGGCTGGATCGCCCATTGGTATGAGGAGCACCAGCAGCACGGCAACAAGATCCACCGCCCAAGACAGGTCTTCACCGGTCAGGTGCTGCGCGACTACGTGCCCATCGACGAGCGGTAGGGCCAACGCGCAAAAAATTCGCGCTGCACGGCAAAAAACGCTTGCCAAGAACGCGCGATGCGGCTAAATGCTTCCTTCGCAACGACGGTGTGACGCAAGTCGCCCGCTGAATGCCGAAGTGGTGGAATTGGTAGACACGCTAGGTTCAGGGTCTAGTGGTCGCAAGGCCATGGGAGTTCGAGTCTCCCCTTCGGCACCAGAATGAACAGGGGTCCCGCTAACAAGGCGGGACCCTTTTTCTTTCCCCTCCTATCCATCTGCCCAACTCCCCGAAGAATCCGGAAGGCGGTGAAGCCCTCTGGCCCGCTTCTGCGCCGCTGCCAGCCAGACCCCTTGACATGTTGCTTTCGCAAGGCGTAAATTCGCATCCGCCGAATCCTGGGGAATTTCCCGGGAGCGGGGGACCCACTCCCTTGGGGCGCATCGCCAACAATGGCGTAGGACACTCTTCGGTCCGAGCCCGTCAGCTAACCTCGCAGGCGTCGAAGGGGAAGACCTCCGGTACACGGGGCCATCCCCCACACTCGTACCGGAGGTATTTTTATGCCCACCGTCCATATGGCCGTTCTTCGGCCAATCGCAGCATAGCGTCCCCTCTATGGGTGCGTCCTCATGCCGCCCCGCGGCATCTGCACGCCCTGTGGCCTGTAAAGGGGGAGCGCCATGCAACAGCCCTCGCTTGGCCGCAAGGTCAAGAACATTTTCATCGGCAAATCCCTTGACCTCAAGGACAAGTCCCTCTTCCACAACCTGTCTCTGGTGGCTCTCTTCGCCTTGGTAGGCTTGGGGTACTACGGCCTCTCGTCCTCTTGCTATGGCCCTGCGGAAGCCTATCTGGCCCTAGGGGAGCACACCTTCCTCGCCCTGTTCGTGGGGCTCGCCTCCGTGCTCACCATCTTCGTCATCAGCGCCAGCTACTCGCAAATCATCGAACTCTTTCCCGCGGGCGGCGGCGGCTACGTCGTGGCCAGCAAACTGCTCAACCCCACCATGGGTATGATCTCCGGCTGCGCGCTCATCGTCGATTACGCGCTCACCATCACGTTGTCCGTGGCCAGCGGAGCCGATGCCCTGTTCAGCTTCTTGCCGCCAAGCTGTGAAGCGTACAAACTCCCCACAGCGATCCTCGGCGTGCTGCTGCTCATCGTGCTCAACCTGCGCGGGGTCAAGGAATCCGTCACGGCCCTGGTGCCCATCTTCCTGGTCTTTGTCCTCACACACGCCTTCGCCATTCTTTACGGCCTCGCCTCGCACCTGGACAATCTGCCCGCCATCATCGGCCAGA
>JBAYMP010000197.1:0-2570 GCA_041663505.1 Bacteroidales bacterium
AGAGGTTCTTCGAGCATGTCATCAGCAGACGCAAATTTGAATTCAGTGTCGGTCAGGAAACAGTCATCCTGTTCAATCATGATCGAGTTGCTGCCGTCCTCAACTCCGCCGACCAGGTCAAAGAAAAGCGGGCTTCCTACTGTCGCAGTTGAAGACCCGGTTATACTCGAGACTTCGAGCGTGTCGCCTACTCCCATTGTGACCTCTTTGAGGGCCACGTGTGTAAGCGTCTTAAACGTCCGCTTTGATACAACGGTTGAGTTTTCAGCCAGTGTTGTGACTGCAACAACTTCAGACACTTCGTTTCCGTTTGCGTCGGTTCCTATGAGAATTGCCGTCCCTGCTCCGGTTACTGCCCCCCCCAGAGCTTTCAGCTGGATCTTTGATGCTGACGCAATACTTGTGTCAGTCATGTCAGTGATGCTTTCCGCACCGGACCCCGGACAGGTAAGTCCTGCATGGAGCGTCTCTGCTGCTCCGGTTGCAGGCGTGTCGGTCAGAATTGCTTTCAACATGTCGGCGTTGACGGTGATCCGGGTAATGGATCCGGTCACGTCAATTTTTCCGGGGAGTTTGATGTCTGACCATTTGCCGGATCTGGCATGAGATGCCACGCCACGCTTAATCTTCACGCTATACTCTGCAACTGCAAAAGGAGCCCCGCCTTTCAGCAGGACTCCGTGAACTCCAGTATACTCCCTATCTGCCATGTTTGTTACTCCTTAATCTGTTGTCTGGTACGCGAACGAGTATCGCCGGGCAATATGCACCCCGCCGATGTCCTCGTCGTGTTGTGTGCTGCTGCTGGTTCTGCTCCATGACCGTGTCCCGGTCGGAGGTGACGAAAAGAGCACATAATCAATTCTCTCCGCTATGTCGTCTGCATCCTCACCAGTGCAGGGGGGTTCAGGCTGGTTGGTGTCGATCCATACGTCCGCCTGCAGGGTCGGGCTCTGGTCCCTGGTCCTGAACGTGTTATACCCTACCCTGAGTTTGCTGCTCTCATTGTTTTCGAGCAGTGTGACGCTCGGGACGTTTGCCGGCTGCACGCCTCTGGCCCGGTAGATGTATGAGCCACCGAGTAAGCCGGTTAGTGTGGTGTCTGCGAGGAGAGCGTCACGAATTGAGGCGAACACGTCAGATCTCACCCATACCTCGCACAATATTGTAAAAGGGCTTGACGGTATTCCTGTTCGATGATCGGCATATACTGCCCCTGTGTTGACTCAATGGCGTCAAGAAGAAACGGTTTCGGCTCTGTCCCTTGTGTGGCAATTTTCAGCCAAATAGGAAACCACTGAAAGTCAGACCCCCCACGGCTCTTTCTCTCTGCCCACCGCTGGATCGCCTCAAATGGTGCATTGTGTGGCCGGGTCCCGTCATGTACATACCGGGCATAGGTGTCAACCTCTACCCCGTCCGGGTTCCTGACGCTGGCCTCTACCCCGACCCGAGCGGTATACTCATCAACAGACGTGACGTTGATGCTGTACCCGATGTGACCACGTAAGAGACCGATGTCGAATGGTGCAAACTTGTAGGGAGTTGACCCGGGTGTCAGGTTCTTTTTTGCCTGTGTCTCAGCAATTGCACAGGCTTTGACGAGCCCCTTCCTGATGCTCTCCTCACACCCCTTCTTGATCCCCGCTACTCGCTTTGCCATTTCTGCCGGAGTACACACGTCAACCATTCACAGCACCCTCTTCAGAACTGCCTCATAATGGTCAACTGCTGCACGGTTCGAGAGCGGGTATACGGTCTGAATGTCCCAGGTGCCCCCCCAGGCACCTGACGATGAATAGATTCGGTATTCTCCGGTTGTGACGGCGGTAGAGGCAGGGAGAAACACAGAGAGCGGCTGGTCGATCAGTTGGCCGGTCTCGTGGATGATCCGGGCTTTGTCCTTACCGGAGAAATAGAACCGGCAGGGTACAGAACTCTGATCGGTGTTCCAGTAATACTCATACTCACCGTAAGAGTTTTGGTAGTCGCTGCAGACTCCATTCGCCACGGCTGCCCCGGTCCCCGTGTCGGTCAGAACCTCGTCAGTCTGAAACGTGCCGGTAACGGACTTGAGAATCAGGTATCCGGTCGCGGTCCCGCTCACTTTGTCAATCACCGCCGTGGCTTTGCTGGTTGCACCGGAGACGATCAGGCCCTTGGTGAATGCCCCGGTCCCGCCGTCATAGTTGAGTTTCTGCTTCTTCGCCCGCTTGAGCAGGTTGCACGAATGAGTCAGCCAGCCGGTCAGCACCCTCGAACCCTCCTGACCCGTGACGTGTAGGTTGTCGAGACAGAGAGCTGAGTCGAGACCCACTGGTTGAGCAGATCAAACGCTTCAGCCCGAAGGGCTTTTATGGCAACGTCCGGGTCGTCCTGGCTGGTTGTGTCACCTATGCTGACAGACTTCGGCTGAATGCCTGACAGCCGGTGATACTGCATCAGCCCGGCCCGTGAGAGTTTGAGTGATGCCGTTTTGCATGCATCACCGGACCCGGACAGGCCGTGAGGTGCCAGGTATGCGTTTATCTCCCGGTCGGCGTCGTCAATGATAGCCTGCAAAATAGTTG
>JBAYMP010000198.1:0-2569 GCA_041663505.1 Bacteroidales bacterium
ACACCGAGAGAGGTGTATCCAATGACGCCAAAGATCATGATCAACAAACTCATTACGGTTGCCAATACAGGTCTGTTTATTGTTGTGCTGGTAATACTCATTCTCTCTGTTAGATGTTTGTCGGAGTTATTGATATTCCCTCGCGCAACTGCATCAATCCGGTAGTAATAATTGTGTCGCCCTTCTCCACTCCGGATAGAATTTCCATCATATCAACAGATCTTGTCCCGGTCTGGACCTCCATCATTTTTGCTTTTCCTCCTCTCAGAATCCAGACAGAACGTCCCTTTACATTTGCCACGACAGCTTCGTTTGGCAGGTAAATACTTGGAGCCTCCTTTTCCGGAGTCAGATAGAATCTGGCAAACATTCCAGGTCTGAGTATTCCTCCTTTGTTGTAGTATCTGGCCCTAAGCGTTATAGACCTGGTTTCCACGTCAATCTCCGGGTCAATGGCGTAGACTACTGCCTTAAATCTCTTGCTTATTCCACCAACAGTAAATTCCACTTTGGAACCCATAAGATTGCTTGAAACATACTTTTCCGGAATTGAAAACTCAAGGATCAGATTGGCAAGATCTACAATTGTGGCCACTTTTGAACTTGGAAGGAGCAATGCTCCCAGACTAATGTCCCTGAAGCCGATGACACCATCGAACGGTGCCCTGATCTTCATCTTTTCTATCTTGATTCTGAGTTGTTCTATATCCTGTTTAAGAACATTGAACTCAGTGGAAACCTGGTCGTAATCTTCACGACTGACAGCCTCTTTGCTTAAAAGAATTTTCTGCCTCTCCAGCTTCTCCTCCAGAAGAGTGTATTGATATTCAGCTCTTGTAAGTTGAGACTGTAGTTCATCGTCATTCAGCTTTACCAGGATATCCCCTTTCTTTACAAACTGCCCCTCTTTAAAATTAATGCCTACAACTCTTCCTGAGAGCTCGCTGGCCATCTCCACTTTGTCATTTGAGACCAGAGTTCCGGGACCTGCCAACTCAGCTTCCGACTGATGATAATCTGCTATATAAACAGAAACGGGCAGAGACTTAAAGTCTCCGCCACGTTGCCGGTTATTTTCATTTTTTGCTTTACTCTCCTTAAGCGAAGACCCGGTTTCGGCCTTGCCAAAGTATGAATTATATATTACAAAGGCTACAATTAACAGGAGAGGTATGCTTAAATAGAGAACGTACTTTTTTGCTGCTTTCATCAAAGTTTAGTTTTATCCTTTATTTGACGATAAATATAGCAAAAAGTTTAAAATCTCATATTTACATTCTGCAACTACTTTGCATGTGAACCGTCGCACCAGGGTTTGTTGTTCGACTTTCCACACCTGCAGATATAGCAACTGTTTTTCTCCTCCTCTTTGCCATCGGGATGGATGATTGTAACAGGTCCCTCAACTTTTAAGGGGCCGTTTTGGATTAATGTTAGTTTTACTTCTGTGCCCATAATTGTGTTGATTAATAATTGGAGTTTAATCCCTATATTTGCAAATATAACAATAAAATGTACAGAAAACTAAAAATCTGTGAATTAAATCGCCTATCAACGGAAGAGTTTAAGGTCACTCCCAAGATTCCGTTAGTTCTGGTTCTGGACAATATCAGAAGTCAACACAATATTGGGGCTGCTTTCCGTACAGCCGATGCTTTCACGTTGGAAAAGATTTTATTGTGCGGAATTTGTGCAACTCCCCCTTCACCCGAAATACACAAGTCTGCTTTGGGTGCGGAGGAAAGTGTAACCTGGAGCTATATTAATGATTGTAAAAAAGCTATCCAGATTTTAAAGGGACAGGGTTATATAATAATATCGGTTGAGCAGACTGAAAACTCCACAATGTTGAACGATTTTGTGCCGGTTTGCGGGAATAGATATGCTCTGGTTTTCGGAAATGAGGTGAAAGGGATACAACAAGAGGTTGTTGACATTAGTGATGCGGTGGTAGAGATTCCTCAGTTTGGCACCAAGCACTCGCTGAATGTCTCGGTTAGTATAGGAATTGTAGTATGGAAGATAGTATCGGCAGGAATATCAACTATCTGAGGATATCCGTTACAGACAGATGCAACCTTAGGTGCAGATACTGTATGCCTGAGGAGGGGGTGCACTTGGTGGACCATTCCTTGATTCTGACTTACAAAGAGATAGAAGATTTTACACGAATTGCTGTTGCTAAAGGTATCGATAAGGTAAGGATAACCGGAGGCGAGCCATTGGTAAGGAGAGGTATTGTTACTCTGGTAGAGGGGCTTGCACCCATAGAGGGGATAAAGGATTTTTCAATGACCACCAATGGAGTACTCCTGTCTGAATTTGCTCACGATTTATTTCACGCCGGTTTAAAAAGAATAAATATCAGCCTGGACACTACAGACCCTGAAAAATATGCTTATATAACCCGGGGCGGCAGCATAGAAAGAGTGTTCGAGGGTATCGCAGCTGCAAAAAAAGCCGGTTTATGGCCTGTAAAGATTAATTGTGTAGTAGAACACAACCGCAATGAAAGTGATGCCGAAGGTGTGGCCCGTTTTGCCGCAAGAGAGGGTTTAGTAGTCAGATA
>JBAYMP010000199.1:0-2559 GCA_041663505.1 Bacteroidales bacterium
AAAGGCTGGATCGTCATCGCCCTGGTGATATTATCCGGCTGGAATCCTGGCAAAGCTGTGCTGGGCACCTTGGTGTTCGGCGGAATCACCTCGTTGCAGTTCAGCCTCCAGGCCGCCGGCATCAAGATGGTCATACCCACCCAGTTCCTGGCTTTTGCACCCTATCTGATCACCTTGGTGACGCTTACCATCATGAATATCGCCAACCAGACCCGCAAGGGGGCTTTCGCCTCACCTTCTGCTTTGGGAACCCCATTCGCTATCGATGATAAATAAATGCCAAAGCGCATTCCTTATGGGAACAGCCAGCGGGGTATTCTTTTTTTCCCACAGGGTTGCCATGCGCATCGAAGGAAGCCATAATCATCCTATGAGAAACGACAGTGAAGTCAAAAAAACCAATGCGATGCGTATCCTTGACAAAAGTGCTATCGCCTATGAGGTGATCACCTATCCCTGGGATGAGGAGCATATCGACGCCATGCATGCGGCCCAGGGCATCGGCATGGAGCCAGAAGAAGTCCTGAAAACCATCGTGCTGCGCAACCAGGACAAGGAAGTGTTTGTGTTCTGCCTGCCCGCCCCCTATGAAATCAGCCTGAAAAAAGCCCGGGTGGTCACCGGTTCCAAAGAAATCGATTTGATTAAGACCGAAGAACTCAGGACCCTTACCGGTTATATCCGTGGAGGATGCTCTCCTTTGGGCATGATCCACACGTTTCCCACCTTCATCGAGGAAACCGTCCAGATGAATGACCGTATCTGTGTCAGCGGAGGTCTGCGCGGTATCCAGCTCAGATTGTCCCCTCTCGATCTCGCCCAGGCCTGCCAAGGCCGTTTTGCCGATATCGTGTAAGCGTAATTGTCATTATAGCCAAATAATACACGCATCTTGCACAACCGGGTTGAGAAGTATATCATGGCCTTTATGAAAGTGGTTATTCTCGGGGCTGGTAGAAGGGGTTCGCTTCTGGCACGCCATCTGATACAGGAAAACAAGGCTGTGGTGCTGATTGAATCGGATCCCAAACGCGCGGTTGAAGCCCAGTCAAAACTGGATTGCCTGGTGGTGATGGGGTCCGGAACAGATATGGAGCGCTTGCGTGAAGCCGAGATTGAAACCGCTGACTCTTTCATCGCCATCTCCGATTCCGATGAGGTCAATCTGGTAGCCTGCGGTATCGCCGCCAGTGTGTTCCATGTACCCAATACGGTGGCCGCCATCAGGAACCTCACCTATACAGGAACCGATGGTCTGCCTAACACCATACTGGGCATCAACTGCATTGTGAACCCCGAGGCCGAGACGGCCCGGAGCATCTACGATATCATCGAACGGGGAATCTTCAGCGACATCATCACCTTCCAGAAATCAAACCTGGTGCTGTACAACATCTATGTTTCGGACAACTCCAAGTTCGCCGGACGGGAAATACAGGAAATCCGCAACTCAATCAAAGCCGACTTCATCATCACCGCTGTCAATCGTGACGATGAGGGGATTGTTCCCTCGGGTACCACCGTGGTGATGCCTGGCGACACCCTTTCGCTGGTGGCCTCCCAGAAGGATATTGAGGTCATCTATAAGCTCCTAGGCCGCCAAAAGCTCAGACCGCGGAAAATCGCCATGATAGGGGGAAGCAAGATAGCCCGTTTCCTTATCAGGAACTTCGAGCCTTCCAAACGGAAGAACATTGTGCTGATTGAACAGGACCGCTCGGTGTGCGATGCCTTCGCCTCGCTGTTTCCCGAAATCCTGGTGATCAAAGCCGATATCACCGAGGAAACGATATTCGAGGATGAGCATCTGGATACCTTCGACCTACTCATCTCGCTTACCGATAACGATGAACTGAACATCATCACCACCAGCTATGCCAAACGCATCGGGGTGGAACGCACCATCGCCTTGATCAAGAACAACAACAACTATATCCGCCTGGCACGTCATCTGGATATCGATGCGGTCATCTCGGTAAATGAAGCCACTGTCGATTCCTTGCTCAGGTACCTGCGTGGATCCAACTTCTCCAGTGTGCATTCACTGTTCAACGGACGTTTCGAGGTATTCGAATTCACCATAACCGAACGGATGGCGATTTCGGGCAAACTCCTCAAGGAAATCAATATGCGCAATAAAGGCATCATCGCCGGCATCACCACCACCAATGGTCAGAACATTCTGCCCACCGGAGATTATATCCTTAAAGTAGGCGATGTCCTGCTGGTTACCGCGGGTCGCGAGTCAATCGGTTTTGTCCAACGCTTGTTCTCTTAGGAGCGGTATCCATGAATTGGAAGCAAATCCTGCGCCTTTCCGGCGGAGTTCAGAGTATCATCGGCGCATTCATGCTGATTCCCACGATTATCGCCGCTGTAAACGGTGAATGGGCATCATTCTACAGTTTCCTGATCACTCTGGGAATCATTCTGGTCTATATCGTGGTCATCCGGACAATCGGCCGGAATTGGCGCAATCAAAGTCTGGCAATCCGCGATGTTTTCATGTTCGTCACCCTCACCTGGGTAGTGGCGACAGCCCTGGGGGCTCTACCGCTG
>JBAYMP010000200.1:0-2549 GCA_041663505.1 Bacteroidales bacterium
TAAAATCTTTTACATAACCTTCAGGTGTTGCCAAATGACGAGGTTCACCACCATTTTCTCTATTGAAAGAAAGATCAAAAGCAAGTGTAACAAAACCTCTTTTTGCCATTTCCTGGGCATAAATTCCTGCGCTTTGCTCTTTTACTCCGCTGAAAGGGTGACCTACGATAATTGCCGTATATTTTTTAGTCGTATCAATATTTTTAGGCATATACATATCCCCTACGAGCTCAATTCCAAATCTGTTTTTAAATGATGCTTTTTCAACTTTAATTTCATCGCTTACGGGAAAAGTTTAGGAAAAAGTAAATTTTTTATTTTCCGTTTTTGTTTCCATTGTCGCGTTTTGTTTTGATGAATTATTATTGCAATCTCCGAGAATTATAAGTATATACAATACAGATAATAAGGAAGGAATTTTTATTGTACTAAGATTTTTCATATTAATTTATAATAATCGATATTTATTAGTGATTTTATCTTAGTGTTTGCATATGTTAAATATTTATTATTTGTATTGCTCTATTAGATTACATAACAAGTTATGTTCTTATTTATCAATAAAATGAAGGTTTGTCCCAATTAGTATTAGGTTCACTTATACCTAAACTTGTTTTGATATATTTCCCTGATTTATCTTCAATAATATCGACAATCAGCTGTGCAACAGCCTGTCGCGTAACCTGTGCACCTTCAAAAGGTTGCCCCTTAAATGTCAGATTATACTTTTTGTTTCCGTTCTGATTATAAAGCCAGGTTAATCGTAAAATAGTGTGATCCAAATCAGGAACCTCAACCAAAGCCACAGAATCCTTATGCCTTTGAACACCGTTTGCACCCACCATCTGGAGGTTCCATCTTCCAAAAGCCCCAGGCACTTCATCATAAATACCAAGTATAGAAGCTACGATAATGCGCTTTAATCCTGTTTTATGCATGGCTTTTACTATAACTTTGGTATTTTCTTTATCACCCATATCGTTTACATAAACCACATCTACACCTTTCATGGCAGACACGAGTTTATCATAATCTTTAAAATCGCCATCGATAATGGTTTTCCGTGAGGGGACTTTTAATTCCAGCCTTTTACCAGCATTTTTTGCGTAAAGTATCAGTTCATAATTGGTTTGTTCCAATAAATAATCTGTCAATATCCGTCCTATCTGCCCTGCGGCACCTAATATCAGTATTTTCATCATTTTATGTGTTATTAATCAACTTTAGGATATTGTTTCGAAACTTATTTCAATATCTTTATTTCTTTCAACCACTGTTCAACCTCATTCTTAGAAGAATATGCCTGCCCTCCACTCAAAACAAGACCGTTAAGATGTGTTGCTTTGGGCGTAGCTTTTTCTAAATCAGTAAAAGCATTATCAACTCCACCTCCACCATGTGTACAGAAAGGAATAATGGTTTTGCCTTCAAGTTTATAGTTATCAATAAAAGTAGCCATGGCCATTGGATAAGTACCCCACCAGATTGGGAATCCGAAGTAAACAATATCGTATTGGTTAAAATTCTCTATTTTGCCCTTTATCGAAGGACGTGCATTATCATTCAATTCTTTTTTGGCAACTTCCGTCGTTTTATGATAATCTTCAGGATACGGTTTATCCGTTTCTACCTGAAAAATATCAGATCCTGTAAGTTGTTGTATCTGTTTTGCTACGGCTTTTGTATTTCCCGTACGTGAATAAAATACAACAATTGAATTTCTTTTATTACCAGAAACTGAATCAGATGTTCCCGATGTAAATTTTGCTGTTTGTCCATTTGAACAATTCGAGAATATAAATATCAATGTGATAGTAGCTACTGTTATTGTATTTTTCATATGATAATATTTATTTTTTATTAAGGCCATATGTAACGCCGCATGTCCAAATTATCATGCACCTGGACGTTTTGTACAAGCATATTCGTTTCATGTCATTTCTACAATTTACAAATTTCATAATGTAAAGATATACTATAATAATTTATGGTATTTGTCTATATAGCTCAAATAATTTTGCTAAATGGCTCAATCTTTATTTTAAAAATGCTTTTTATATTGTAAGATTTCTAAGCATAATTAATGAAAAATATTGTCAAGACAAACTCTAAATATAGAAATAATCAGATTGGTTATAAAACTTGGAATACTCTTTGAAATGATTTGATATTTAAACAATTACGAGCAATTTTAGCATCAAAGTATTCTGACAAGTAACTGCGATGAGTCACAAAAACTATCGTCAGCTCTTTCTTTAGGTTCACAAGGCATTCCATTATGTTTCTTTCCGTATCGGTATCCAGCGCGGATGTTGATTCATCAAGCAACAATATGAGCGGTTTGCGAAGCAACACTCTGGCAAAGGCCAAACGTTGTCTTTTGCCACCCGAAAAATGGTACTGATAATTCGAAATGTAGGTATCCAGTCCACGTGCGGATCATTGCGAAGCTTGGGGCGATGTGGTTTAGGGTAGTGTTGGTGGCAGTTTTTTATTTTAATTGGTCTCTGCTATGTCAGTTCTGATTTTTTCTATTAAATGTGTATTGA